>JAJXVC010000065.1 GCA_021782295.1 bacterium
CGCGCCGGGTCACCGCCGGATCCTCACCTGGAGCGGCGCGCTCGACGAAATCTGCGGGAAGGGCGGCGCGCGCGAGCTGAGCGGCGAGATGCCGTAGCGGCGCGTCCCCATCGACGGCAAAACCTCCGGTATTACTGAGAATGACGATAGCGAGCCCCTCCCGTGGGAAGAGGGCATTGAAGCAGAAGCCGCCGGCTCCGGGCGCAAAACCGTTATGCCAGAGCTCGCGACGGCCGTCGAGATCGGCGATCACCCAGCCCATTCCGTAGTTTGTTGCCGCACCGTCGGCGAGGCGACCGGGGCTCCACCAGAGCCGATTCATCGCCGGGCCGAGAAGCCGCCCGCCGAGCAAAGCGATATCCCAACGGGCGAGGTCGTCTGCGCTCGACACGATGCCGCCTGCGCCGGAGTAGAGGTCGAGCGAGAGCTGTTGCGCGGGCGGCACGGGCTCGATCCCCGACGCGCCGGCAAGAAACGGCACGGCCGGGTGCAGCCCGCGTTGCGCGAGGTAGCCGAGACCGCTCTGCGACATCTTCAGCCGGGAGAATATCCGCTGCTGGAGGAGCGCCGCGTACGGGCGGGAGGCGACGGCTGACTCGATTGCAGCGAGAGCGGTGTAATTGGTATTGGAGTACTCCCAGCGGGAGCCCGGCGAGAAATCCGGCCGATCGAGCGCCATAAATCGTAAGAGCCGCGCGATGTGAATGCGGCCGCCCGTCGGCCAAGGGTGCTCCGCAAGATCGGGATAATTATGCAGGCCACTGGTTTGATTGAGAAGCTCGCGTACGGTTATGGTGCGAGCGTTCGGTAGCATCGGTAGCCATCGCGCGATCGTATCGTCGAGCGCGAGTCGATGTTGTTCGACGAGTTGTAACGCGATCGCTGCGGTAAATTGTTTGCTAAGCGAGCCGATCGCAAACGGCGTCTGCGGCGTTACAGGGACGACGCGAGAGGGGTCGGCGAATCCAAACCCTTCGGCATAGGCGAGCTTCCCGTTGCGCACGACCGCGACGGCGAGCCCCGCTGAAAAATGTCGCGTATACGCTCTCGCAGCAATCGAGCCGAGCGCCGCATCGGCGACGCCGACGACGTCGCAATCAGCGCTCGTAGGCGCTATCGAGGCCGCTATCGAGCACGATAGCAGTAACGTTATAAAAATTTTAGGGATCGTAGCGTTCACCCTTTTCTCTCCTATCGAGCCAGCATTCGAAGTTCGTGTTCCATCTGGGACGAAATCTCGCTCGCGGTATACCCGCGATGGACGAGCGTTGCAATACACTGCGCGATCGCATCCCGCAGTGATTTCGTTCGTGCCCGTTTATCGGTCGCCGGGGTCTGCGTCGCTACGTGCGTCCCGCGCCGCCCCTCGCTTGAGAGCCAGCCGCTCTCCTGTAACTCGTTATACGCTCGCGCGACCGTATTGGGTGCAACTCCGAGGTCGCCCGCTAGTTGTCGCACCGTCGGCAGCACGTCGCCCGGCCGAAGTTCTCCGCGTTCGATAAAGGCCCGAAGTTGGTCGACAATCTGCTGAAACGGTGCGGTCTCGAGGTTCGGATCGACCGCAAGGAAGATCTCGCTCACGGCGAGACTTCGTGCATCGCGTGGCCGATGCATTTCGTGTACACGCTGGTCCAAACCCAGAGGCCGGCCCAGAGAACGAACGTCGCGAGTGCCCAAAAACGTTCGATGCTTTCAACTGCCGGGAGCGTTTCATTCACAAAATTCACGAACACCAGAACGATCCCGCATGCCAACACGCACGCCATTCCGGTTTTGCGAATTCGCGAGGCACGCTCGCAGATACGCTCGCTCGCGGGATTCGCACTGGTGAGGTGCGTAGGGGCGCTTGCGGTCCGCCACGCGATACCAGCCATGGCAACCACGCATATACCCGCGATCGCCGCAGAAATACGTTCGCTTCCAACATGCAAATACGGAACGAGGGCGAACAACGAAACCATCGCGACGGCGATCCAAAGCATGGGTACGTACTCCGCGACCGGCCGAGGAACCAGCGCGGCTATGCGCCGCCCGCGAGTGCGCTCGTCGCGAACCAAATCGGCAATCGAAACGACGACCAACGAAAATGCGGTGAGGCTATATCCTACGACCGGATCGAGCGCGTGTAACGCGACGAGTCCCGCGACGAGGAACGCGAAGGCCGCAATCGCCAATCGCGCCGACGCGGAGCCTTTGGCGCTCCGCTTCACGCGCAGGGCCGCTAAGAGAAAGATGGTTCCGGCAACGACTCCGACGGCGGAGACCACGATTCGTTCGAAGAAAAGGTCCGGCTGCATTTATTTCTCCCATAGTAGACAGATAGGGCTTATAGCTCTTTTAGCGAGCAAATTGAACTCGCTTGCGGTAGGCATGCGCACGCGGTATTGGAGAGGCTGCGCCGGAGCTGCCACGTCACGTGTCCCAGCGTCGAGAGCAGAGCGAGGAGCGAGAAGCGCGCCTCCGGGCCGCTTCCGCAAGACTCGGGCGCCGGAAACCCGGCAGGGTTTTCTCGTTATTTCATTGTATTGACACACTAATACAAACTCAGTATTTGTGTCAATAGGTTAATACATACATTTGAACTCACCGGCCGCAGTCGTCCCGCGTCTCGACGTCCTCGACGGGCTCCGCGGCATCGCGATCTTACTCGTGCTCTGGTACCACGTCTGGGAGATCTCGTGGCTCCCCGCCCCGTTCCCGCAGATCGAATTTTTGCCCGAGACCGGGTTCATCGGCGTCGCTCTCTTCTTCTTTCTCAGCGGCACGGTGATCGCGTTACCTTTTGCCCGCGCCGCCTTCAACGGCTCTCCCCCGCCCTCGTGGCGCCATTTCTACCTGCGACGCTTTTGGAAGATCGTGCCCTCGTATCTGCTCTCGATCGCGGCAGCCTACGCGATCGGCTATGCGGCGCGACAGGGCGGCGCGGGCGTCCTCCCCGATCTCATTACCCATCTGCTCTTCATTCATACCTGGTTCCCGGCGAGCGCGGGGGCGATCAACGGAGTGCTCTGGACGCTTGCGGTTGAGGTCGAGTTTTACGCGATCTTCCCACTGCTGTGGTGGTGCTTCCGCCGCGCGCGCCTGCTCACGGTCGCTGCGACCGTCGCGGCCTCGCTGGCATGGCGCCTGCATGCGGTCGCCTGTTGCTCGCACGCAGGCATCGTCAATCTCGATCAGGATCTGCCGGCGTTTTTGAGTTGCTTCTCCTTTGGAATGCTGACGGCATCGCTCTTCGTCGACGTGCATGCGCGTTGGAACGCCGGTCGTCGCTACCTCATCGGGACGACGAGCTTCGCTGCCGGGATCGTTTCCGGCACGCTCTTGCTGCAATCGCTCTACGCCTTCCGCATGCACAATCAATGGGCAGCGGTCTGGAGCGCAACGCATCGCGATCTCTTCGCGTTCGCGTTCTCCCTCATTGCCTTCGGGGCGTTGCTTGCGCCGCGCCCCTTGCAGCGCGTGCTTGCCAATCAGCCGCTCGTCTTCTTCGGAGCGATATCGTACTCGCTCTACCTCTACCATCAAATCGTCGCTCGCGAACTGCTCTACTACCACATTCCGCAGTATCTCGGAACGCCGCAATTCGATCCGCTCTGGCAACGAGCATTTACGGTGCTGGCGGTGCTGCTCTCCATCGCGATCGCCGCAGCGCTCACCTATTGGTTCGAGCGGCCGCTGCAACGTTGGGGGAATCGCCGCTTTTCGTAATTCCGTCACGCAGCGAGGATCGGCGGGAATCCCTTTCGAGGTGATCGACCGAGAGATGGGCTTCACCGCGTTGGAAACCATCGTCGCCGCGGGGATCGTTGCCCTGCTGCTTGCGGCGCTGGCTGGAGGCATGCTCCGCGAAAGTACGGGCTTTCAAAACGCCGCGACGGCCGATGCCCTCGCCGCTGCGGCGCGCGAGGAAGTGCGCATTGCCGCCGACGCCGTCAAATACGATGGACCGACACTCGCGCCGAACAGCATTGCGACGATGCTGCCGATGCCGGCCGGCTCGCCGTTATCGGCGCAGCTCACGCTCTCGACGCAGGCGCTCCTCGGCGGCGGGCTCTCGCTGCGCGTGCGCGCGAACGCAGAGGGTTCTGCAGGCAAGCTCGAGCGCGATGCAACGCTCGTGGTCGAGCGGCGGATGCCGCTTCCCGGAAGCAGCGTCACCGATCCGACGCTCGTCGCGGCTCCGTTCGGCGCACCGTGACGATTCTTCGCGCGCTTCTTTTTGCCGCGATCGCCTCAGCGATCGCTCAGAGCTTCGCCGCTCTCGCGCTGCTGCTCGCGCGCTCCGAATCGCTGCACGCCGCGCACGCGGCGGCCCGCGATGCACTCGGTGCTGCACCCGTGCTCGTGCAGGAGGCGATCGCCGCGCGCATCGCCGACGGCGGCAATCCGCTCGCACCGATTGCACCGATCGAGCGTTGCACGCCGATCGCTACTGCACCATGCGCGCTCCGTGCGACGACGAGCGTGAGACTCCGCAGCGCCGGCAACGAGAGTATCCTCCAGCAGAACGCACTCGTCAGCGAAGCGCGAATCCTCATCTCCTTGCGCAGCGTCGTCACCGATGCAGCCGGAACGACCGCGGCGATTGCGACGCGCAGCGCACTTCTGCGCACCTTCGCGCAGCCGCCCTATGCAACGTATGAAGGCGATATCGAGAGCGGTGGAATCGCTCCGGATGCCGTCGCACCGGGAACGCTGATCGATGTTCTTTACCGCGATCTCCGCAACGGTGCGAGCATTCCCGGAAATGTTTGGAGCGCTCCCGCCGAGATGCCGTCGAGCCCTCCCTCGCCCTGGCCGCAATAACTTTTTACGGCACGAAGCGATCGATCGCTCCGGCAAGCTCGGCGGGCGCTTCGATCGGAATATTATGTCCGCACTCGCGCAGAACGACGAAGATACTTCCGGCGATGAGGTTCGCGCAATCCGTCCGCAGACGCGGCAGTGTTGCCAACGGATCGCTCGCACCGGCGAGTACGAGCGTGGGGACGGAGACGTCGGCGAGCGCCTCGCGAAAATCGAGGGCTCGCCCGGCATCGTACCAGCCGAACCAGTGCTCCCGCGAAGCGATCAGCGCGTCGTCGATCAATATCTCGCGCATCTCGTCGTCGATGCTCCGCCGCATCGCACCGGCGACGAAGCGCGCGATCCGATTCCGCGAACCGAATGCATCGAGCGTCAACTCACGGTGCCGCCCGCTCGTCCGCGTTCCGCGGGCGGAGCCGGGCGCGACGAGAATCATTCGTTCGATCGATCGATTCCGCCGCGCGGCAAGATACTGTGCAATGCGTCCACCCATCGAATGGCCGACGATCGTCACCGGCGCGCCGATGCGCGCGAGGACCGCCTCGTAGTCGGCGGCATAGCCTTCAAGGGTATGCCCTTCGGCAGGGCGATCGCTCCGGCCGCATCCTCGCGCATCGAAGCGATGGATCGTGTAGCGAGTCGGATCGAGTTTCGCGATCGCCGCGTCCCACATGCGACGAGAGCCGATCCACCCATGTGCGAAGAGCAGATGACGCGCCCCGTTGCCGTAGCGTTCGACCCAAAGGTCGGCGCCGTCGCTGGCGACCGTTTCGCCGGATACTTCCTCCATCGCGCCGAAAGATGCGCGTTATCGTGGGAAAGCGCCTGCCGACCTATCTTGGTCTGCTCTATGTCGTATTCGTCTGGGGCCTCAACACCGTCTTGGTGAAAATTGCCGTCTCGCATGTCAATGCGCTTGCGTTTACGGCGCTTCGTTTCTCGACGATGGCTCCGCTTGCGTTGCTGTGGGTGCGCATCTCCGGAGCGAACCTGCGTTTCGAGCGCCGCGATTGGCTACTCTTGCTTGCAAGCGGTGCATGCGGCTTCGGGGTCTATCAATATTTTTGGGTGATCGGGCTCGCGCACACGACCGCCTTTGCTTCTTCGTTGCTCGGAAGCAGCACACCGATCTTTACCATGCTCTATCTCGTTGCGCTCCGGTGGGAACGCGTCCGTAGCGCGCGATGGATCGGTGCGGGAATCGCGATGCTCGGCATCGCCGTCTTCGAAGGCGCCTTCGCCGGACACGCGACATTCCGCAGCGGCGATGCACTCACGATGCTCGCTGCGATGACCTTCGCCGGCTTCAACGTCGTCAGCGCTCGGTTAGCACCGCGCTATCATCCCGTCGCACTGCTTGCCGCGACGCTGCTCATCGGAACGGGAATGATTCTCCCTGCGGGCATCCCGGCGATCTTCGCCGACCCGCCGACACTCTGGCCGCCGGTCGTCTGGGAAGTCTTTGCCTTCGCGGTCGTTTTTCCGATCGTTCTCACGTACCCCGTTTGGAGCACCGGTATCGCAAAAATCGGCGCGGCACGCGTCGCACTCTTCAGTTTTCTCGTTCCAATCGTCTCGGGCGCGCTCTCGATTCCCCTCCTGCACGCGCGTTTTGCGACGCATCAAATCGTCGGCGCGGCGATCTCGTTGCTGGGGCTCGCCGTCGCAACCTTGCTGGGCCATCTCTCGGTCTCCGAGGTTTGGGCGCAGCGAGCCGGAGATATCGAGCACTAACGCGAAGGCGCCGCCGTGATGGCACGCCGCGCATGGTATTGGCTCCTCGCTTTACCCTTCATTGCGTTGCTGGATGTTCCGATCTACGACCGGATCGATCCGCGCTTGGCGGGTATTCCGTTCTTCTATTGGTACCAACTGGCGTGGGTCGTGCTGACTGCAGCACTCCTCGGCATCGTCTATCTGGCGACGCGAGAGCGCGGACGATGAACCTCACCGTCGCGGTCTTCGCCGCTCTCGTCCTGCTCGCGAGCGCCCTCGGCTTCACCGCTGCGCGTCGAAAGCGCGGCGAGTTGCGCGACCTTCAAGAGTGGGCGCTCGGCGGGCGACGTTTCGGAACGTTACTCTCGTGGTTTCTCCTCGGCGGCGATCTCTACACGGCCTACACTTTCATCGCGCTGCCGGCACTGGTGTACGGCGTCGGCGCGCTCGGTTTCTTTGCCGTTCCCTATGCGACCATCGCCTATCCGATCGTTTTCTTGTTCCTCGCGCGCTTCTGGAATGTCGCGCACGAGCGCGGTTATATGACGGTCGGCGACTTCGTGCGCGGTCGTTATGGAAGCCGAACGCTCGAACTCGCGATCGCTGCAACCGGTGTGCTCGCGGCGCTCCCCTATATCGCCTTGCAGATTGTCGGCATGAAAGCAGTCCTCGCCCAACTCGGCGGCGTCGTTGCGTTCGGCGGTGGAGCGATGCCGCTCACCGTCGCCTTTGCGTTACTCGCCGCCTACACGTATTTCGGAGGTTTGCGCGCCCCGGCGACGATCGCCGTGTTCAAAGATATTCTCATCTACGCAACGATCGCTGCGGCGATCGTCATCGTTCCGCACGCACTCGGCGGGTGGCACGCCATCTTCGATGCGGCGAGCAAGGCTTTGGCAACGCCGCTGCATCCGCAACCGCTCCTCATCGCACCGCAGATGCAGTTTGCGTATGCAACGCTCGCACTGGGATCGGCGTTATCGCTCTTCCTTTATCCGCACGCGATCACGTCGCTGCTTTCGGCAAAGAGCGCCGACGTCGTTCGCCGGAACGCCGCCTTACTGCCGCTCTATTCCATCCTGCTCGGCATCATTGCACTGCTCGGTTTTGCCGCGCTCGCCGCCGGCATCCATGCGGCTCCGAACGAGATCGTACCGATACTCTTCGCTCGTTTCTTCCCGCCGTGGTTCACCGGCCTTGCCGATGCAACGATCGTGATCGGTGCGTTGGTACCGGCGTCGATCATGGCGCTCGGCGCCGCCAACCTCTTCGTGCGAAACGTCATCGCACCGATCTCCGGCCGCATGCCGAGCTCGAATGCCGCTGCAACGAAGTGGCTGACGCTCGCATTCTGCGCGCTCTCGCTTTTGCTCGTCCTCTACATGAACGTCAAGTTTGCCATCTACTTCCAACTGCTCGGCGGCGCGTGGGTCCTCCAGACCGCTCCCGCGATATTCTTCGGTCTGTATTCGCGGACGATCCCCGCGCGTGCGTTGCTCGCCGGGTGGCTAACGGGAATGGTGGCGGCATCGTACCTCGCCGTCAGTGACGGTTTCTCTCCGCTCGTCGCATTCCATATCGGCAGCTTCTCGATGACGGGGTTCATTGCGGTCTACGCGGTGCTTGTGAATCTCGCAGTCGCTTTTGCAGCGACGCTTCTCTTCCGCGTTTGCCCCTCGGAAGTCGAGGCGGCATGAGCGAACGCATCACCCCCGAGGGTTGGGATACTCCAAGCGGTTATTCAAACGGGATTCTCGCCACCGGCCGATGGCTCGCGATCGCCGGTCAAGTCGGATGGAACGCGCGAAAGCAAATGACCTCCGATGATTTTCTCGGCCAGGCTGCTCAAGCGCTGCGCAATATCGCGACGATTCTTCGCACGGCCGGCGGAGAATCCGAGCATCTCGTCCGCATGACCTGGTACGTTCTCGACGCGCAGGAGTATCGGGCGAACACCCGCGCGCTTGGAAAAATCTACCGCGACATTTTCGGCTCGTGCTACCCGGCGATGACGCTGATCGTCGTGGCCGGACTCTTGGAAGAGGGCGCGCGCGTGGAGATCGAGGCGACCGCCGTTCTGCCAATCGCCTGATTTTGCGGGCTAGGTTCCCGAATTGCCGCCGGCGTGAAAGACGAACTTCACGATGATGCGGTCGATCGTCTGCGCCGAAGCCGATGTGCCGTACTCGACATACAGCAGGTCTTGGTTCCGGAAGCGCGCTTCGTAGAGAGCCGACAGATTGCTCCCCGGTTCTGCGAACCCACCGGTCCCACTCACCGTTCGATAGGCGATACCGAGTGTCGCATTATTGCCGAACGAGCGCGAAAAAATGAAGCGCCGAAGCCACTGACTGTTGTAGACCGGCGCACCACGCCCGGCTTGCT
>JAJXVC010000066.1 GCA_021782295.1 bacterium
GCGCTATTATCGCGATGCAAAGATCACCGAGATCTACGAAGGCACCTCGGAGATCCAACAGATCATTATCGCGCGCAATTTCCTCGGCCGCTTATAGCGCTCGCGCTCTCACATCGAGTAGCCGCCGCAGATTCTCTGTCACATCGAGTAGCGGCCGCAGATTCTCTGTCACATCGAGTAGCCGCCGCAGGCGGCGTATCGAGATGTGCGCGGTGCCGCCCCTCGATACGCGCTTCGCGCTACTCGGGGTGACACGGCGATTTGTTGTCACATCGAGTAGCCGCCGCAGGCGGCGTATCGAGATGTGCGCGGTGCCGCCCCTCGATACGCGCTTCGCGCTACTCGGGGTGACAGAGATGCGCTTCGCGCTACTCGGGGTCCCCTCGATACGCTGCCTTCGGCAGCTACTCGGGGTGACATGATGCGCTGTGCGCTACGCGGGGTCCCCTCGATACGCTGCCTTCGGCAGCTACTCGGGGTGACAAGAGTAAAAGACCGCGCTTGCGACAAGGGTAGGAAGAAGAAAGAACCCGTTACCGTTACGAATACTGGGCCCGTTGGCGCCCTGCGATGCGCGCCCGGCCTTTCAACGCGTAAGAAACGGAGTACACGAAAGTATCTATGAATCTCATGGAGTACCAGGGGAAGGAGCTCTTTCGTCGCTCCGGGATCCCGATTCCACGTTCGCAACATTGCACCACACCCGAGGCGGTCGGCGATTTTCTCGCTGAAAACCCCGGCGAGTGGGTGCTCAAAGCACAAGTGCTGATGGGCGGTCGCGGCAAAGCCGGGAAGATTAAGTTTGCAAGCGGACGCGAACAAGGTATCGCGACGGCACGCGAGATTATGGCGACGCCGATGCCGCCGAACCGACAGAACCCCAACGGCGAGGCGATTAAATCGCTGCTCGTCGAAGAAAAACTTTCGATCGCCAAAGAAGCGTACTGCGCGATCACCGTCGATCGGACGACGAAACGTCCCGTCGCGATGGTCAGCAAATTCGGCGGCATGGATATCGAAGATGTGGCGCACGATCATCCCGAATCCATTGCAAAGTTCTTCATCGACACCGCAATCGGGTATTCGCCGTTTATCGGCCGCGAGTTGGCGTTCGGTTCGGATCTCGATCCGGGCTACCGGAAACAGCTACCGGCAATTTTGGATTCGCTCTACCGGCTCTTCTTTGAATACGGTGCGAAGCTCGTCGAGATCAACCCGCTCGCGTTGACCACCGATGGGCGCGTCATCGCTTCGGATGCAAAAGTCGAACTCGATGACGACGCGCTCTTCAAACACAAAGAGTTCGCCGAGTGGCATTCGGTGCTTCCGCTCGATGAGGACGAACAACTCGCAACGCAAGCCGGGTTGGGAATCCGCAACTTCCGCCGTTTCGGCGGCACGGTCGGAACGATGGCCAACGGCGCCGGGCTCGCAATGGCGACGATGGACGCCGTGAAAAACGCCGGCGGTGAGATCGCGAACTTTCTCGATGTCGGCGGCGGCGCGAATGCCGAGCGCGTGCGGAATTGCTACGAGCTCGTCGTCAACCACACGCCGGCGAAAGTCTTCTTTATCAACATCTTCGGCGGCATTACCCGCGGCGACGAAGTCGCAAAAGGAATCGTCGAAGCACTGCGCACGACGACCTCGCGCAAAGTACCGTTGGTGATTCGCTTGACGGGCACCAACGAAGAGCAAGGGCGCAAAATCCTTGCCGAAGCCGGAATGACGCCGGTAGAAACGATGGACGAAGGTGCGGCGCAGGCCGTGCGCATTGCGGCGGGGGCGTAAGGAGCGACGATGAGTATCTATCTCGATAAAAACAGCAAGGTGATCGTACAAGGTATCACCGGGGGCGAAGGCTCTTATCATACCGGGCGCATGCTCGCGTACGGAACGCAAGTCGTCGGCGGAGTGACGCCGGGGAAGGGCGGCCAGAAGAGCGAGCACGGATTACCGGTTTTCAATACCGTTCGCGATGCGGTCGAAGCGACCGGAGCGACGCATACGTGCATCTTCGTTCCGCCGCCTTTTGCCGGAGACGCACTCTTCGAGGCGTATGAAGCGGGCATCAGCTTTGCGGTCTGCATCACCGAGGGCGTTCCGGTTCACGACGTCATGAAGGTCGTCGGCGCGACGCCGGGCATGCAGATCATCGGCCCGAATTGCCCCGGACTCATCTCTCCCGGTAAAGCGAGCATCGGCATTATGCCGGGGCATATTTTCAAACCAGGAAACGTCGGTTTGATTTCGCGTTCGGGAACGCTGACCTACGAAGTGGTCGACGGCCTCACGCGTGCCGGACTCGGGCAATCGACCTGCGTCGGCATCGGCGGCGACCCGATTATCGGCACCACCTTCGTCGATTGCTTGCGCGCGTTTGCAAATGACGAAGAGACGAAAGCGATCGTCGTGTGCGGAGAGATCGGCGGCTCCGACGAAGAAGACGCAGCCGCCTTCATCGCCGAGCATCTGCGCGATACGCCGATTGTCGCCTTTATCGGCGGGCGTAACGCACCGCCGGGAAAATCGCTCGGACACGCCGGCGCGATCATCTCCGGAAATTTCGGAACGCCGGAAAGCAAGATCGCGGCATTCAAGAAAGCGGGCGTCCCCATTGCCGACCGTCCGTCGGAGATCCCCGCGTTGCTCAAGAAAACCATGGGGTCGGCGAACGCTTAGGAACACCTGACGGCAGCAAAAAACGAACCCCGGGGAACAGGCGGCTCATGATGAGCCGCCTGTTCGCTCGGCTCCCGGAGGGCCGCGGGACTGTGCTCGAGGGGCGCGATTCCGAGCGTCGGAGCGCCTGCGTCGGGCCTCGTGCTCGGCCCTCGACCCGGCTACTGCGCGAGGAACGGGCGAGCGTTCGTTCGGTAGAGCGATGCCCGGGGCTCGCTCCGCCTTCATCCTTAACAAGAGCGCCGGAAATCGAGCGGTCGAGAGCGCCCTAAGGGCGGGTTAGAATCTTAACGTTTGCTGAAGGAACCGACCAAAGTAGGGAGTAAAGGCCAACCGACGGTATCCGTCAGGTCATCCAACGCGGGGTGATCCGGCGTATGCTGTCCAGCTCACTACAACTCGATTGAGGGAAAATATCGATGAATTATCAGCGAACCCTCCGTCGCGTAGCCATGGCGCTGACACTTCTCGTCGCCTTCCTGTTCCAGGGAACATGGGCACTGGCAGGAACGACGGGCGGACTCAGCGGCACGGTCACCGATAAGGCGGGAGCTCCCGTCGTAGGTGCAATCGTTAAGGTCAGTTCACCTTCAGAGGTAACTGTCGCAATGACTGACGCGCACGGACATTTCTCGTTCATCAGCCTTCAGCCCGACACGTTCACCGTGACGGTCTCGAAGGTTGGGTATAACACGGAGTCGATCTCCGGCGTCACCGTATTCGCCGACCAGAGCTTTGCTCTGAGCGTGGTGATGCACAAAGCGCTCAAGACCATCGCTACCGTAAAATCGGTTGCCGCCGGCAACTTGGTGAAATCCGGTACGACGGCGAGCGTTTACGCTGTCAACTCTGCGACGCAGACTGCGGTGCAGGGTATGGGCGGCGGCTACAACCTCGATAGCGCCTATTCTGCGATCTACTCGCAGCCGGGCGTCAATTCGTTCATCGGAAACTCGGGCTTCGGCCAGGTTTTCTACATCCGCGGCGCAGCGTACGGCCAGACCGGCTATGAGTACGACGGCGTCCCGGTCAACCGCGCTTTCGATAACTACAGCGCGAGCTCGCTCTCGAGCCTCGGCACCCAGCAGACGCAGATCTACACCGGCGGCTCGGCTGCCGACGCAGGCTCTGCAACGCTCGGTGGTTACATCAACCAGGTTATCAAGACGGGAACCTACCCCGGTACCGGCACGCTGATCGGCGGCATCGGTGCCCCGGGCTTCTATCACAAGCTCGCCGTTGAAGTCGGCGGTGCTACCCCGAATCGTCTCTTCTCCTACTACGTCGCCCTCGGCGGAACGAACCAGGAGTTGCGGTTCATCAACAATCAAGACGGTGGAAACATTGCTACCGACGGCTCCGGCTCGCTCGGACTCTCCACCCCCTCGGTCAATCCAGTTGCCGGGTTTAACACGAACTTCTTCGGCAACGGGCCGTGGTCGACGTGTACCGCGAGCGGCGCACCGCCGGCGGGTGCTGCTTCGTGGGTCGGTGCGTTCTTCGGATCCGACGCCACTGCGCCGGCCTGTCAAACCTACGCGCCGTATAACACCGCGTTCGGCGGAACCTCCGGCGTCAACATGGACCGTGAGAATGTCGTCAACCTGCATTTTGCGATTCCGCACAAGAGCAATGCCGGTCGCGATGACGTTCAGTTCCTCTACAACACCTTCGCGTACCACTCCCAATATGTGAACAGCATCGGCGATGCCGGCGGTCAGAATTTCATGAACTCGGCCTTCTACGGCTGGGGTGGTGCCACGGGCTACGCCCAACAGTCATACACGGCCCTTCAGGGCTTCGGCGTGTTCCCGGCGGGACCGTTTAACTATACGGGACAGGGCGGACCTTACGACAACCTGTGCTCGTATGCTGGGATTTTCCAAGCTCTCGGTATCATCGGTTCGGGCTGCTCGATCAGCGGTGGATCGGTGATGCCGTACAACGACGGCCTCCAACTCGTCAACTCCAGCTTCGGTCAACCGGCCTCCGCCGCGACCGTTGGATACTACTTCCAGCCGAGCTCCGGCACGCAGCGTCAGGTCTTCGCGGGCCTGCCGACTCGCATGCGCGACGGTATCTGGAATGACGGTTCGATCGTCAAACTTCAATACCAGAAGAACATCGACGAAAATTCCTACCTGCGCGTGATGGGCTATACGTACTACTCCGATTGGCTCATGACCGCTCCGGTCGGCACCGGGTTCCTCACCGGATACGATCTCGTTCCGGGCGCGCTCGGATTAGCCGGCGCAGCGCCGGATTACGAACTGAATGCGCATACCCGCGGCGGCATGCTGCAGTATGCAAATCAGATCAACGACAAGAACCTCTTGAACTTCACCTATAACTACGTCACCTCGACCGTCGGCCGTATGAACAACGAATGGTACGGCGCTCCGGGCATTGCGACGAATCTTGTCGATTCCAAGGGCAACTGCTACAACTCCGCCGGTGCCGTTGCATCGTGTCTGAGCGGCTCGACGCAGGGTACGCTTGGGTCGATCTCGGTCGCTTCGGGGACCTACGGCCAAATCACGCCGGGCCTCACGCCGTTCGCGGCAACCGGAGCGGCGCTGACGAATGGTGCGCAATGGCTCGTGACGCGTCCGGGCGGCTATGGCCCTCAGAATAACGTCACCCCGGTCTTCACGAACATCTCGCTGAGCGACAACTTCCAACCGAATCGGAGATGGAACTTTAACCTCGGCGTGCGTTACGAGAAGTATCAGTACAACCTCGTCAACTATAACAATGCGGAATACCAGTTCTGGTTCAACGCCGCGGCGAACTCGTATTGCTACGATCCGTCGTCGATGATCCCGTACATGGTGAAGCCGTCGCCGGCCTCGCCTCCCTCTGCAGCTGGCCCGGCGGTTCTGCCGAACAACAGCCCGCTCGATACGAACGCAGCCGGATGCTATTCCTCGCCTGGCGTCGCGTTGACCAACTCGGCCGGACAGCAGTACCTGCATCCCAACGGCCTCAACGGCAACCTGCTCTACCAGGGCACGAGCGTTCCGTCGCTCGCGCACTCGGTGTTCTCGCCGCGCTTTGCAGGCACGTACACGATCAATCCGGACACGATCATCCGCTTCAGCGCCGGCCAATATACGCAGCCGACTGAGACGGCGTTCGAACAGTACGGAAACCTCTCCGGCTACGGTGCGGCGAAGTTCGACTTCTCGCACTTCTGGCAGTACGGGTTCACGAGTACGGTGCACGATAACCCCGTGCAGCGTTCCGAGAACTACGATATTTCCTTGGAGAAGCACTTCAAGGGAACCGACCTCAGCTTCAAGCTGACGCCGTTCTACCGCTATACGCTTGGTCAGACGGTGAACATTCTCTTGAGCCCGGGCTTCATCTCCGGTATCAACGCGGGAACGCAGAAGACCACCGGTGTTGAGCTCGCGATTCAAAAAGGCGACCCGTCACGGAACGGGCTCTCCGGTCAGTTGAATTTCACCTACACGCACGCGCGGATTCAGTATCAGAACCTCGCGGGCGGGCAGAACGCGATCTCGTTCATCAACTCGTCGATCGTGGCGTTCAACGACCTCACCAAGTACTGCTCGACCGCTGCAAATGCCGGAGATCCGCGTTGTAGTGGCGCTGCAGGGAGCTCGCTCTCGGCTGCAACGCAGGCGAATATCGCGCCCTGCTATGCGGTAAACGGAGCCGGCCTCAACGGAACGAACGGCCCCGACGCGACGTGTGCGGCAACCTCGATCACCAACCCCTATTGGAATGCGAATCCGCAGGCGCTGCTGCCGACCAATGGTTGGTATCCGACCTACGCGAACGAGCCACCCTCGCTCGCGCAGGATAACCTGCAGACGGCGTTCGGCCCGATTCAGATCGGCGGCTTCTTGAACTACAAGAAGAACAAGACGACGCTGGTCGCTGCATTCCAGCTGGTTCAAGGTGCACGCTACGGCTCGCCGCTCGATTCGATCGGCGTCGATCCGCGCACGTGTAATAGCAACCAGGCCTCGCTCGCTCCGGCCGTAACGGTCGGCGCGGCGTACCAGCAACTGCCGAACTACCAGTCGTGCGGCGGATCGCCGTTCACTGCGAACGGTATTCTCGCGATTCCGAACCCCACCACGGGAACCTTCGACGGCGAAGGGCAGTATCGCGAGCCGTGGCAGTTCAACCTCAGCCTCCAAGGTTCGTATAACATCAATCGTCGCATGACGGCGACCCTGACGTTAGCGAACGTTGTGAATCGCTGCTTCGGCGGTTCGAGCACTCCGTGGAGCGCGGCCTATGCGCCGGGATCCATCGTGTGCGGATACTCGTCAAACGGCAGCTACATCGGCAACCCGTCGTACTCGAACTTCGCGCCCGGCTCTGGGTTCTTCTACGGAGCAAGCGGGAGCGATCCAGCGAACGGTACGGCTGGTTACCCAGGGGTGATGAACCAAGCGTTCGCACCTTACAGCGGTGGCCTTCCGCTCCAAGCCTACCTCGAAGTGCAGTTCAAGCTCTAAACGAGCGCGAACGACCCTAGAGGTTGTGCAAGGGCAAACCCCGTCGCGAAAGCGGCGGGGTTTGTTCGTTGTACGCAGGAATCAGCGTTCTCGTGCCACGTTTACGCTGCGATGAATGCAATCGCGAGATCGCTCCGCTGACCACGCGCAGCAACCTGCAATGGATGAAAGACCGCGCGCATGTCGTACGCGAAGTGCTGCGTCACTCGAACGATGGGCTCGATAGTTGGATGATGGAATCACTCGCCTTTATCGAGGAACATGGGGAGCACGAGCTCGTGCTGCGCTAGCGGGCGAGGTGCGCGTAAAGCGGCGCGAGCGCCGCGAAGAAAATCCCGCCAAGCGCGATCGAACTCGTCACGTACGCACCGATCAGAAACTGGAAGCGTGAATCGAGCTTCCGATCCATCGCCGCGATCTTTCGTTCCATCGCCGCAAACGTGGTTTCGAATTTCTCGTCCATCGCCGCGTAGCGCGTGTCGATCGTTGCGGCCAGGGCGTGAAAGTTACCCGCAATCTTTTGGTCGAGGGTCTCAAGGCGCGCGTTGGCATCGCCGAGCCGCTCGACGCTTTGCTCGAAGGCTCCCTCAAGACGCGAGACGCGTGGTTCCAACGGTTGCGCCATCATATCGTTCCCTCCGTTACCCTATCACGCATCGGGGGGCTCTCGTAAAGAGCGCTGAAAAAAAAGCGACGCACCTCACTGAGGTGCGTCGACTCTGTGCGACAGCGCCGCTACGCGGGCTGAGAGCGGCTATTCGGGGACGCGAATCTGCTCGCCGGGGACGAGAGAAGCGCCGTGAAGGTGGTTGACGCGGACGATCTCATCGATCCGCTCTTGGATGCTTCCGCTCGCGAGGTGCTGTGCCGCGATCGACCAGAGGGTGTCGCCCGACTGGACCGTTACCTGGGCGTATCTGGCGACCGGGGCGGCGTGGAGGCGCCCCATCGAGAGGGTCGGAACGGCGACGAGTGCGCTCAGCGCGGCAAGCGCCACCGCAGGCATCAGGCTCATTCGTTTCCGGGACCGCATTGTGGATAACCCTCCATATCTTGGGCCGAACGGTTGTTCGTCCACTAGATTCTAGCATGCCCGCTCCGCGGGGTGTCAAGAGTCTCGAACGTATGTTTGCGATTTTTCGAACTCTGTGCTACCTTTCTACCGAACGGCTCTGCCATACGCATGGCAGTCACAGCCCCGGAAACACGAGAGAAAGGATTCAGGCATGCGCGAACGCCCTCCGAGCGAGCGGCAGCGGGAGATTCTCACCGCCATCGAGCGCTTTGCGGCCGAGCACGGGTACCCGCCCTCGGTTCGCGAGATCGGCGAGATCGTCGGCCTCTCGTCCTCATCGACGATCCACGCCCACCTCAAGACGCTCGAGAAGCGCGGGCTGCTCACGCGGGATGCCACCAAGCCGCGGGCCATGCGTTCGGAGCGCGCGGGGATGCCCGAAGGGATGCTCTTACCGATCCTCGGCCGCGTCGCCGCCGGCGTCCCAATCGCGGCTCAAGAGGAGCGCGAGGGCGAGTTCCTCGTCGCGGCCGATTTCCTGCCGAAGGGCTCCGATGCGTTCGTGCTGCGCGTGAAGGGTGACTCGATGGTCGACGCGGCGATTCTCGACGGCGATCTCGTCGTGGTTCGTCCGCAGAGCGATGCGCGTAACGGCGAAATCGTCGTCGCAATGCTCGAAGGTGATGCAAC
>JAJXVC010000067.1 GCA_021782295.1 bacterium
GTCCCCACAACTCGTCGTTGATGAAGTTCACCATGCGCGTAATCGTGATGCCGATCGGCAGCATCATCACCACTTCGTCGCCGAGGACGAGGAACTTCAGGTGCGGATGCTTGCGCAAGAACAAGAAGATCGCGATGACGACGCCGATCAGCCCGCCGTGGAAAGCCATTCCGCCCTGCCAAACGGCGATGAACAGGATCGGGTGCGAGAAATATTGCGCGACGGTATGGCAGGATTGCACCCGCGAGATATCTTGCCGACACGTAATCATATCGGCGATATCGAAGAGCGCTCGCCCACCGACAAGTACGCCGATTAACGCATAGACGAGAAAATCTTGAATCTCATTGGCGGTTAAACCGAGGCGCCGTCGCCCCGTCGGGCGCGCCATCCAGAAATAGACGGCGATGAATCCGGCCAGATACGCAAGGCCGTACCAGTGCACCGCGATCGGCCCGAGACGAAACGCAATCGGTGAAATATTCGGGTAGACAAACCAGTGTTGCATGTAGTCCTTCTGTGGCGATACCTCTACAGGCCCGCGCGAGTCGCCGTCGTACAATAGGGGCGTACGTGAACACGACCGCGCATCTCACCGTCGGCCTCGCGTTCCTCGCGGGCTTCGTTTCCTTCGTCTCGCCATGCGTCCTCCCGCTGGTGCCGGCCTACCTATCCTTTTTGACCGGGGCGAGTCTCGAGGAACTCCGCGCCGAAAAGGCAGCCCCTGCACTCCGCGCGCGAACGATGACGCATGCGCTTGCCTTCATCCTGGGCTTCACGGTCGTCTTCACGCTGTTGGGCGTATCGGCGAGCGCGGTCGGCGGGGCGCTCGCGGCGAACCGCACGCTCGTCACCGAGATCGGCGGCGCGGTGGTCGTCGTGCTCGGGCTGCACATGATGGGGCTGCTCCGCATCCCGCTGCTGATGATGGATACCCGCGCGCACGTCGCCGAGAGCCGCCCGCGCTCCCTGCTCACCTCGTTCGTCGTCGGAATCGCCTTCGCGGCGGGGTGGTCGCCCTGTATCGGGCAGATTCTCGGAGGCATTCTCCTGCTTGCGTCGCAGCAACAGACGCTCCAAGCCGCTTGGTTGCTCGTCGTCTATTCCGCGGGGCTCGCCGTCCCGTTCTTTGCAACCGCGGTGGCGATCGGCTTGGTTCTACCGCTGCTCGACCGAATCAAACGCTTCATCCCCGCAATTGAATTCACCGCCGGAGCGTTCATGGTTCTCGTCGGGCTCGTCCTCGTCAACAATGCTTTTTTCACTATCGCCGGAGTATTTTATCAGTTTGTCCCAGCACCAAAAATCTAGCGCCGCTGCGCTCGCCATCTCGGTGGTCGCCATCGTTGCCTTCGCGCTCGATCAATACACCAAACGCCTCGTGCAGCAATCGTTGCTCCCCAACGAAAGTCGGGTTGCAATCCCGCACCTGCTGCGCTGGACCTACGAACGAAACTATCACGGCGCATTCGGGCTCTTCGGCAGCAATGCCACGCTGCTCATCGCGATGGCGGTGGTGGTGTTAGTACTTTTTTGGGTCAGCTTTCGCGAAGCGGCGACGCATTCGCGGCTCGTGCGCTTGGCATTCGGCCTCATCGTCGGCGGCGCGATCGGCAATATCGTCGACCGCATTCATTTCGGCTACGTCGTCGATTTCATCGATTTCTACCGCGCCTGGCCGAACATTTTCAACGTCGGAGATTCCTGCGTGAGCGTCGGCGTCACGTTGCTTCTCCTTTCGAGCCTCCTTGCGTCACGTCGTCGCACCTGACGAGGCGGGCGCTCGTCTCGACGTCACCATCGCGCGGCACGCCGCCGCGCCGCGTTCGCGAGTAGCAGAGGCAATTCGCAGCGGCGCGGTGCGCGTCAATGACGAACCCGCGCGGGCGAGCCGGCAACTCGTCGAAGGCGACATCATCGAATACGAACTCGCCGAAGCCGCGCCGCTCGTCGCGACACCCGAACGCATCGATCTCGCGATTATCTACGAAGACGAAGATCTGCTCGTCGTCGATAAGGCCGCCGGCATGGTGACGCACCCCGCGCATGGCACGCGCAGCGGAACGCTGGTGAACGCCTTGCTCGGCTATCTCGGCACGCTTCCCGGCGATGCGCTGCGCCCCGGCCTCGTCCATCGCCTCGACCGCGATACCTCGGGGCTGCTCGTTATCGCGAAGACCCCCGAGGCGCTCTCGGGGCTCGGCATTGCGATGAAAGCGCGCAGAATTTCGCGCGAATATCTCGGCTTGGTGCACGGCACGCCGGAGTTCGACCGCGGAACGCTCGACGGACCGATCGGGCGCGAACCGCACAACCGGCTCAAATATATCGTCACCCGCGAGGGGCGCCGCGCGATCACGCATTATGAAGTCGTCGAACGCTTCGCGCGCCACAGCGAATTGCGATTCCGCTTGGAGACCGGGCGCACGCATCAGATTCGCGTCCACTGCGCGGCGATGCATCACCCGATCTACAACGATCCGGTCTACGGGCGCAGCGTTCCCGGCTCACCGCTTCCCGGGCAAGCGCTCCACGCATGGCGTCTCGCCTTCGCCCACCCGCGCACGCACGTCGAACTTGCATTCGAAGCGGCGCCGCCGCCGGCGTACGCAGCGGTGCGCGCGCATCTCGCCGCACACGAATCGTGAGCGGATTCACGCTTCTCGCACGATCGGGAAGCGCGCGGCGCGCGCGCCTGACGCTCGCGCACGGAAGCGTCGAGACGCCGGCATTTATGCCGGTTGGAACCGCAGCGAGCGTCAAAGGGCTCCAGCCACGCGATCTCCGCGAATCCGGAACGCAGATTTTGTTAGCGAACGCCTACCATCTGCGGCTGCGTCCTGGGCGCGACACGCTGCTCGCCGCGGGTGGATTGCATCGCTTTATGGCGTGGGATGGGCCGATCCTCACCGATTCCGGCGGCTTCCAGGTCTTTTCGTTACAGGATCGCCGCAAGCTCGATCCCGACGGCGTCACCTTCAAATCGCATCTCGACGGCAGCACGCACCGCTTCACTCCCGAAGATAGCGTCGAGTTCCAAGAAGCGATCGGCGTCGATATCGCGATGCAACTCGATGTCTGCGTGAAGTTACCGGCGAGCGCTGACGAGCTCGAAGCGGCGGTCGCGATGACGAGCTCCTGGGCGCAACGCGGCGCGGAAGCGCGCCGCGCGAGCGAGCGAACGCAACTCTTTGCCATCGTGCAGGGCGGGCTCGACGAACGGCTCCGCGAGCGCAGCGCGCGCGAACTCGTCGCCGTCGATCTTCCCGGCTATGCCATCGGCGGGCTCTCCGTCGGCGAGACGCGCGAAGAGATGGAGCGGATGGCGCGCTTTACCGCCGCGTTGCTCCCCGTCGAGAAACCGCGCTACATCATGGGGATCGGCACGGTCGCCGATATCGCGGTCGCCGTCGACTGCGGCATCGATATGTTCGATTGCGTCTATCCGACCCGTTGCGGGCGGAACGCGCGCGCGATGACGCGCTCGGGCGAGTTCAATATCCGCAATGCCGCCTACATACGCGATTTCACTCCGATCGATCCGCGCTGCAACTGCATGGTCTGCACCACCTATACGCGCGCCTATCTCTGCCATCTCTTTCGCGCCGGTGAGATGCTCGGGCCGCAACTGCTTTCCTACCACAACGTCGCGCTATTGCACGCGTTGATGGCCGAGGCGCGCGAAGCGATCGAGCGCGACGCCTGGCCGGCTTGGCGCGACGCGCTCTTCGCCGAGCTTAAGCCGGCGCGCTAATCGCGCGCTCGCAATCGTCGCAGATCGCGCCGCGCGCGTCGCCATCGTGCAGATCGCGGAACTTCCAACAGCGCGAACATTTCGCTCCGCTCGCAGCCCCGATCGTCAGGCGCGGGTTCTGCGCCGCCGCATCGCGATGCATGCGCACCTCCGAGACGATCAACGCTTCCCGTAAGGTATCGCCGAGCGCCGCGAGCGCATCGAAGGCTTCGCCGGAGGCATAGAGATCGACCGCCGCCTCATAATCGCGCGGCGAGGCCGAGGCCGCGACCTGCGAACGTAACGCGCGCAGTTGCTCCCAGAGCGCGAGATCGTCGGCGTTGCTTCCTCGGTGTTCGTCGGTGAATCGCAGCGCAAAGACGCTTTCACGATCGCCGCGCAACTCCGGCGAGAGCGACTGCCACGCCTCTTCCGCCGTAAACGGCAGCAAGGGCGCAAGCACGGTCAGGAAGCCGCGCAGCAGATAGAAGAGCGCCGATTGTGCGCTCCGTCGGCGCGCTCCATCGCGGCGCCCGGAATAGAGCGGATCTTTCCAGGCATCGAAGGCAAGCCCCGACATCTCGCTCTCGAAGGCAACGATGGCGAGATAGGCATCGTGAATGCCGAACGCTGCGTAACGCGCGCGAACGTCGGCGACGAATGCATCGGTGACGCTGCAGGCAAGCCGATCGAGCGGCAGCATCGCCGCGGGTTCGACGATTGCATCGGGAGTGAGATCGGCGATATTGCCGAGGATGAAGCGAATGCGGTTGCGGATGTTGCGATAGACGCGCGCAACCTGTTCGACGACGTTTGGCCCGAAGCGCACGTCGTCAACGAATTCAACCGATGCCGACCAGAGCCGCAACACGTCGGCGCCGTAGGTCGCCATCGCATCGCGCGCGTCGATTCCCGTGCCGCGCGATTTACTCATCGGGCGACCCTGCTCGTCGTTCACCCAACCGTTCTTCACCACGCAACGATAGGGTGCGTGCCCTTGCAGCGCGACGGCGGTGACGAGCGAACTGCGGAACCACCCGCGATATTGGTCGCCGCCCTCCAACACGAGATCGCTCGGCCACGGCAGCGTATCGTCGTGTCCGAGTACCGCGAGGTGCGTCACCCCCGATTCAAACCAGATATCGACGATGTTGCGCTCTTTCTCGAAATCCGTTCCGCCGCAGCGTTCGCAGTGGAATCCCTCGGGCAGAAAGCGTTCGACCGGCTCGGACCACCATGCGTCGGCGCCGACCTCGCGGAAACGCGCCGCCGCGATGCGCGCTACGCGCGGATCGAGCAGCGACTCGTTACAGCCTTTGCAGAGGAGCGCCGGAATCGGCGTGCCCCACGTCCGCTGTCGCGAGATGCACCATTCGGGATGATTCTCGAGCATCTGCACGAGGCGCGCGCGCCCCCATTCCGGCTCGTAGGCAACACCTTCGGCAGCTTCGACCGCGCGCGCGCGCAGCCGATTCTGATCCATCGCGATAAACCACTGCGCGGTCGCGCGAAAAATCACCGGCTGGTGACAGCGCCAGCAATGCGGGTAGCTGTGCGAATAACTTTCGAAGCGCCAGAGCGCACCGCTCGCGCGCAGGTCGGCGACGATGCGTTCGTTCGCTTCGAAGACCTGCAGCCCGGTGTACGGCGCTGCCTCGGCGGTAAAGTGTCCCGACGCGTCGACGGGGTTGAGAATCGGCAGATCGTATTTGACGCCGGTCGCAAAATCGTCGGCGCCGTGTCCCGGCGCCGTATGAACCGCTCCGGTTCCCGTTTCGAGATCGACGTAGTCGGCAAGAACGACCGCCGAATTGCGTGGCGCGAACGGATGGCGCACCTGCGCACCGTCGATTGCGCTCCCGGGAGCGACGGCGAGCAAGCGGGCCTGCGCGAATGCATCCCCGAGCGCTTGTTCGGCGAGCGCCTCCGCGACGACGATCGTCTCGTCGCCGACGCGATAGAGCCCGTACGAAGCATCGGCGCGCAGTGCGACGGCGACGTTGGCGGGCAGCGTCCACGGCGTCGTCGTCCAAATCAGAAACGCGAGCGGCATATTTTCAACGTCGGTGACACCGAAACGCGCGAGCAAATCCGCGCGCTGCGTTTCGTCGGCTCGGAAGCGCACGTAGATCGAGGGCGAGACCTTCGTTTCGTACTCGATCTCGGCTTCGGCGAGTGCCGTTTCGTCGTGAATGCACCACAGCGTCGCGCGCAAACCGCGATAGAGTTGCTTGCGTTCGGCGAGCGTTGCGAGTGCATCGACAATCGTTGCTTCGAACGAGGCGTCGACCGTGCGGTAGGGGCGATCGAATTCGGCGAAGACGCCCATGCGTTCGCGCGTCGAGGCCTGCCGCTCCAACCAGTAGAGCGCGCGCTCCTTACACTTCGCGCGCAACTCCAGCGGATCGATCTCGTGGAAATCCTTGACGCCGAGATGTTTGAGCGTCTCTAACTCGATGGGCAGCCCGTGCATATCCCAGCCCGGAACAAAACGCGCCGCGCGCCCCTCCATCAGGGCGATTTTCACGAACGTGTCTTTGAGCACCATGTTGAGAAAATGCCCCATGTGCAACTCGCCGTTGGCATACGGCGGGCCGTCGTGGAGAATCCACGGCTTGGCATCGGCGTTGCGCTGCAGGGCACGCTGGTAAATGCGGTGTTCGTTCCACCACGCGACGCGCGCCGGCTCGCGCTTGGGAAGCTCCGCTTTCATCGGGAAATCGGTAGCGGGAAGATTGAGGGTAGCGCGATAATCCGCGCGCGAAGCGTCGTTCATGGGAGGGCTCTCATTCGCCCTCGGAACCATCGGCTCTTACTTATCGAGCAAATCTTGCAGGATCTCGAAGTTCCGATCGGCACCGGCGCGCAAGGCCTGCACCGCCCCTTGCAGGTGCTCGTGCAAGCGCGCATGCTCCGACATGAGTCGCTCGACGCTCGTATCGACCGCGGCGTTATCGGGAACCTCCCCACCGGGCACCCAGAGCGGGGCGAGCGGGTAGGCGAGATCCTCGCAGAGCGCGGCGACCTTCGGATCGTAGGGAATCGCGAGAAACGGCACCGCGAAACGCGCTGCGAAGATCAGCGCGTGCAACCGCATGCCGATGACGGCGCGCGCCGACGCAACGATTGCGGCACTTCGCTCGATCGAGCGCTCCGGGAGCAGCATCGGGGCGCTCTCGCAGGCGCGGATCACGCGCGTTGCAACGTCGGCATCCTCGGCTCCGCCCATCGGCAGGAAGACGCCGCGCAAGCCGTGTTCGCGCGCCAGTCGATCGACGGCACGCGCGATCGCCGGAATACCGGCGCGCAGCGCCTGATGTTTGCGTACGCTCACCACCACGTAAGGCGCGCCGACCGGGTCGAGCCCTTCGTTGCGCACATCCCGCTCGTCGGGCGCGAGATCGAGCAAAAAGACGGGATCCGCGCTCTGTTCGACCTGCGTTGCGGGTAGCAGCGACTGCAACAGTTCGCGCGAGCGCCGGTCGCGTACGGTTGCGCGGTCGACGCCGGAGCAGAGCGTGCGCACGAGAAATTTCCCGAGCGCGTCGAGCGGCCCGACCGACTGCGCGAAGATCATCGTTTTCTTGTTGCGACGATGCGCGGTACGGAGAAGCCCTGCATAGTAAAGCAGGCTGCGCGTGCTGGTAACGTTCTGCAAAAGCCCACCGCCGCCGGAGATCAACGCATCGGCGCGATCGATCGCCGCGCGCACCGCACCGGCATCGCGCCGTTGCGTCGAGCGAATATCGTACTGCGCGCTCGTCGCCTCCGGGGTCGCCGAGAGCGCTTCGATCTCCACCGTCGGCATGCGGGCCCGGACGCGCTCGACGATAATGCGGAGCAACGCTTCATCGCCGACGTTGCCGAATCCGTAATATCCGCTGAGCAAGACGCGCACGCTACGCTGGGAGTCGGCGGGCGATCAAGCGGTAGAGCGCGATACCGAGCGCTCCGACGAGCGCACCGACGAGAAAATCATTGCCGATGCGGAAGATCGCGATCAGCAGCGGCGTGTGCAGATGCGAGAACGTGTCGACCGCATCGCCGAGGCCGACGCCGATTCCCAACGCGCAGAGCCACCCGATCGCGCGACGATGCGCGAGCGAGAGTGCCGGCAAAAGCATCGCCGCCGGAATACCGATGAGGAACTGCTTGAAGCGCGGCCGCACGGAGAGCCAGGTGCTGAGATCCTGGCGAACGACGAGTTCGAAGTGCGAGGCACCGATATCGCTGGTGTTTCCGCTGCGCAGCAAAAGAATCGCCCCCATTCCCGCGAGCACCGCGAGAACGATGAGATGGTAAGCGCGCACGGGTGCCAGCAAAACGTCGACGGCGCGCCCGACCTTCGCCTTGAAGCGTGCGTCGAACACATACAGCACGAGCGCGATCAACGGCGGCAACGCGAGCATCAGTTTCACGCCGCGAAACGGTTCGATCTCCTCCATCGCTAACGGTGTACTGAGCAGCCCAACCACGACGAGCGCACCGAGCAGCACCGTTCCGATGACGACGAACGACCAGCGCAGCGAACGCCACCATTGCACGAAGAACTTCGCGCGCGGCTCGTCGGCGCACGCCGGAGCATAAACGAGCATCGCCGCGACGACGAAGAGCAGCCCGCCGCTCAACGCAAGCAGCGAGCGAACGAGATCGGCGCGATGCGTTGCGATGCCGGCGACGTAGAGCAGTAGCGTTGCGATGTACGCAATCGCGGCATAGCTCGGCCGGTAGAGCCCGAAGGCCCCGAGCAACACCACGAATATCGACGGGACGGCAAGCGCCGCGATGCCGACGAGGAAGCGATTCGTGCCGGGATAGAGCGGAATCGGCGTTGCCGTTCCCAAGCGCATACCGTCGGCGGCGATCGCCTTCGCCAAGCGATGCACGATCTCGACGTTCGTCGCCTCGATGCTGAGTTTTTTGTCGCGATGGGGATACGGGTGCAGGTAGATCACGCGCACGTTGCGTTCGCGCACTCCGAGCATGAAGCGGTCGACCAATGCCGGAACGCTCAAGCGGTCGAGTTCGGCTTTCTGGACGGTCTGCACGCGCACCGTGCGCCCGGGAATCAGTTCGGCGAGCCCGTCATTGCCTTTCTGCATCTGGCTCGGATCGTAAACCTCGATCGTGCCGAAATTGA
>JAJXVC010000068.1 GCA_021782295.1 bacterium
TTGAATTTTAAGTGCACTCCGCGCGAGCGCATCGATTGGTCGGGGCTGATAAACGTGCGCCCGATGTAACGGTTCTTTATCAGTCCTTCCACGTACGGCAAGCCGCTCTCGGTCGCATAACCGATTCCTCCGGGCACGGCGGAATCGGGAACGGCCATCACGCAGTCGGCATCGACTGGATGTTCGCGCGCAAGGCGGCGCCCCATTTCGTGCCTCGCCATATAGATCGAACGATTGTCGAGTTTGGAATCGGGACGGGCAAAATAAATATATTCAAACATGCACAGCGCGGGAAATTCATCCTTCACGTGCACGTGATAGGAGGTGATGCCGTCGCGCGTTACATGGACGACCTCGCCTGCCTCCACGTCGCGGAGGTAACGCGCTCCCACCGTTGCAAGCGCGCACGATTCGCTCGCAACGACATAACCGCCGTCGTCGAACGTACCGAGACAGAGCGGCCGCACGCCCCATGGGTCGCGAAACGCGAAGAGTTCGTTCTCCGAGCAGAGTACGATGGAATAGGCTCCGCGTGCTTTTTGCATCGCCGCTTCGATCCGCTCGAGCATCGTTCCCGAGCCATCGACGACGAGTTTTGCGAGTACCTCGGTATCCGATGATGCCTGCATCACCGTTCCGAGCGGAAGCAACGAACGCAGTTCGTCGGTATTGGTGAGGTTGCCGTTATGCGCGAGCGCGAATTCACCGATATCGCTACGCTCGAGTAACGGCTGCGCGTTGACAACGATGGAAGAACCCGTCGTAGAGTAGCGTGTATGCCCGACTGCGATATGCCCGCTTAACTGTGCGAGAATATCCTCGTTAAAAATCGCACCGAGCAGCCCCATCTCTTTATGCGAACGGAGCGTTCCACCGTCGCCGGCGGCGATACCGGCCGATTCCTGGCCGCGATGTTGGAGTGCGTAAAGACCGAAGTAGGCGAGCCTCGCCGCATCACGACCTGGGGCGAAGAGACCGACAATCCCGCACATGTTGGACCGCTAATCGTTCGAGCGGCGGCCGCTGAAAATTTGCAATAACGCGAGAAAGATGTTGATCGCGTCGAGATAGATGCTCACCGCGAGCATGATCGCGCTCGCTCCCCCTCCGCCGGCGCGAATGCGCGCAAAATCCGCGAGCGTGAGCCCAGCGAAGATGAAGAGCACCACCCACGAGATCGCCGTCGGCGAGACGAAGTGAACGAAGAGCGAAACGATGCCGATCACGATAATCGCCATCAGCGCCATCGTCAGCACGCCGTAGAGACGGCGGAAATCGAAGGTCGTCGCATAGACGATCGCACCGAGCCCGAGCATCCCAAGCCCGGTTGTGAGCGCCGCGTTCATGACGACGCTGGGGCCGTCAATGTGCGCGTAGAAGGCGATCGTCGGCGCGATACCGATGCCTTCAAGAAACGTAAATGCGTAGAACATCAGCAGCGCAAGCGGTTCGTTCGTGACGCTCATACGTCCGATGGCAATGAGCAGAATAAATCCGCCGATCAGCGCCCCGAACGCGAGAAAGCCGGGGGCCATATCGCGAAACAGATACGCGGCGAGTGCCGTGATACAGAGCCCGAGCCCGGTGATGCCGAGGACTTGGCTCAGGAGCGCCGGCGTCGATGCCGTCGCAGCATACGGAGCCGAGGGTGGTAGGCGGTAGTTCATCGCTCTCTATAATCGCTCATCGGGGCGTTAAGGTTCCCTTCACCTTGCGCCCCCCCTGCCGGTCGCTAGCGCGACCGACGACGCAGTGATTTCTGCGTCGCCGCGAAAACACGCTTCCATGCGACTTGCCTTCGAACCGAAAGGAACGACCTATATCTTGCGAGTCGCTCGTTTTTCGGTCTCGCAGAGCGCTTTTATGATCGTCGCTGCGATTCTTGTCGGGATCGGCGGCGGGCTCGGCGCGGTGGCGTTTCGCGATATGATCGCCGGTGCCGGCTGGCTGGCGTTCGGTCGACTTCTTCCGTTTTTGCACGCGCATCTCGGCCCGATCGGCATCATCCTCGTGCTCGCGATCGGCGGCTGCGCCGCAGCCGCCTTCGCCGTCCGCTTCGCTCCCGAAGCGAGGGGGCATGGCGTTCCCGAGGTGATGGAATCGGTCGCGCGGCGCGGCGGCGTGATGCGGCCGCGCATCATTGCGATCAAGTCGATCGCTTCGGCGATCTCGATCGGCTTCGGTGGGAGCTGCGGGCGCGAAGGCCCGATCGTCCAGATCGGCTCGGCGATCGGTTCGGTCGTCGGCCAGGCCGTCCGCGCGCCCGCATCGATCGTGCGGACGCTCGTCGCCTGCGGCGCAGCCGCAGGAATCTCCGCGACCTTCAATGCGCCGATCGGCGGCGTCTTCTTCGCCGCCGAGGTCATCCTCGGCGAGTTCGCACCGCGTTCCTTCGCCGCGATCGTCGTCTCCTCGGTCATCTCCGCGGTGATCGGTCGCGCGTTTTTAGGCAACCATCCGTCGTTCAATGCCGCCGCATTCCAACTGGCATCGCCGTTGGAACTCGTGCTCTATGGGGTGCTCGGTGTGCTTGCCGCCGTCTGGGCGACGGGCTTCGTCAAGCTCCTCTATGCCGTCGAGGATCGCTTCAATGCAGCGCGATTCCCGGCATGGGCGAAGGGTGCAATCGGTTTTGCGTGCGTCGGCACGATCGGCATCTGGTTTCCGCAGGTTTTCGGCGTTGGTTACGGCCCGATCCAGCAGGTGCTCTACGAGCACGTCGCCGCTCCGCACGCCTTCCTTCTCGCAGCACTCAAGCCGCTGGCAACCTCGCTCACGCTCGGCAGCGGAGGTTCCGGGGGTGTTTTCGCGCCGTCGCTCTTTATTGGCGCATTTCTCGGCGACGCATATGGCCGCGTCGTTCACGGACTCTTTCCGCTCTGGACCGGCCCGGCCGCAGCCTACGGTCTCGTCGCGATGGCGGCGCTCTTTGCCGCCGCCGCCGAGGCACCGATCACCGCGATCATGATCGTCTTCGAAATGTCGAGCGACTACACGATCGTTCTCCCGCTGATGGTAACCGTCGTCATTGCGTCGCTGCTCGGTCGTCGTCTGCTCGGCGCGACCGTTTACGAACAAAAACTTCTGCGACGCGGTATCGACTGGAAGAAGGCGCGCAATCCGGGCTTCTTTTCCCGACTAACGGTCGCGGCCTATACCCGCAAGGCTCCGGTCGTCGCGCAGGTTGGCGAAACGATCGCCGATGCAATCGATGAGGAGCGCGACGAAAATGAACTCGCGATTCCCGTCTGCGACGGCGAGCGCTTCGTCGGCGTTGTCACCGCGCTCGATCTTGCTCGCGCGGTCGCCGAACGACGCGGAGCCGAGCCGTTACGTTCGATCATCCACCTGCACCCCGGCGCGCTCGTACCGACCGATACGCTCGACCGCGCCGCAGCGTTGATGGCGGAGAGCGATACACCGCTGCTTCCCGTCTTGGGTGAGAACGAGACCTTGATCGGTATTTTAACGCGTCGCGATCTGCTGCTGGCCTACCGCAACGCCGGGAATACGTAGCTTCGCGTCGTTAAAATTGCGCGATGTCGGTGCGGTACGTGAGATCGACGTCGCCGAAGGCTTCGCGGAGTACGCGCACGCCGGCATAGGCGCGCTCGCGTGCATCGCGCAGCGTCGCTCCCACCGCACTCACTGTGAGCACGCGCCCTCCCGGGCTGCTGACGGTGCCGTCGACGAGCTTCGATCCGCCCCAGAAACATCGCACGCCCTCAGGAAGCGCAACCTCAGCCGGGAGGTTTGCAATCGGCGTGCTCTCAAGCGGATAGCGCGAACTCGCCAGCACGACGCCGACGCAGGGCTCGGGATTGACGCGCGCGACCGAGAGATCGAGCGCACCGTCGGCGCAGGATTTGAGCAACGCGGCAAAATCACCGCCGATCCGCGGCACGATCGCCTGCGTCTCGGGATCGCCGAATCGCACGTTAAATTCGATTACTTGCGGGCCGTCGGCGCACCACATCAGGCCGGCGTAGAGTACGCCGACGTAGCGTTCGTTCTCGGCGGCCAAGCCGCGCAGCATCGGGCCGAAGATCCGCTCGCGCACGATATCCATATAGCCCTCGGGAAAGTCGTGCGGCGGAGAATATGCACCCATACCGCCGGTATTCGGGCCGGTATCGCCGTCGCCGGCGCGTTTGTAATCGCATGCGGCGATGAACGGCATCATCGCGCGTCCATCGCAGAGCGCAAAGACCGAGAGCTCGCGCCCGACCAAACGCTCCTCGAGAACGATATCGGTACCGCCGCCGGGAATCGCTCGCTCGCCGTACCAACTCGCGAGCAACGCCTCTGCTTCTGCTGGTCCGGAGGTCACGACCACCCCTTTGCCGGCGGCTAAACCATCGGCTTTGACGACGACGCCGCGCTCGCCCCATGAGGCGAGGACCTTGCGCGCCGTGTCGAGCGAATGTACGACCGAATAGCGCGCGGTCGGAACCCCGTTGCGCTCCATGAAGCGCTTGGCAAAGCTCTTCGAACTCTCCAAACGCCCGATCGAACGATTCGGTCCAAAAACCGAGATACCGAGTTCGCGTGCGCGATCGGCGACGCCGGCGGCGATCGCCGTCTCCGGGCCGATCACGATGAGGTCGATTCGCTCCGCGAGCGCGCGTTCGGCGATCCCCTTCGCGTCGGTCACCGCGAGATTCCAGTTGCTTCCGTAGAGCCCGGTTCCCGCGTTTCCCGGTGTCGTAAAGAGCGCTTCGCAGGAAGGCGATTGCGCGATGCGCCAACCGAGCGCATCTTCGCGCGCACCATTTCCGACCAAGAGGACGCGCATCATTCCCACTCAACCGTTGCCGGCGGCTTCGAGGTGATGTCGTAAGCGATACGATTCACGCCGGGAACTTCGTTGACGATGCGCGTGGAGATACGGGCGAGCAAATCGTGCGGTAAGCGCGCCCAGTCGGCGGTCATACCGTCTTCACTCACGATCGCGCGCACCGCGACGAGATTCGCGTAGGTGCGGCCGTCGCCCATCACGCCGACCGATTTCACCGGCGTCAACACGGCAAAATACTGCCACGGGTGCGGGTCGAGCGTGCTGCGATCGATCTCTTCGCGCACGACCGCGTCGGCTTCGCGAACGACCTGCAGTCGCTCCCGGTCGACCGCGCCGATAATCCGGACGGCAAGCCCCGGCCCCGGAAAGGGCTGTCGGGCAACGATATGCTCGGGCAGGCCGAGTACGCGTCCGAGCGCGCGCACTTCATCTTTGAAGAGCGAGCGCAGCGGTTCGACGAGCGCAAACTTCATATGCTCGGGGAGGCCGCCGACATTATGGTGCGATTTAATTTTGTGTCCCGCTTTACTCTGCGGCGTCTTCGATTCAATGACGTCGGGGTAGAGCGTTCCTTGAACCAGGAAACCGACATCGGACAATTTCGCGGCTTCTTCTTCGAAGATCGCGATGAATTCATGGCCGATGAGAATGCGCTTCCGTTCCGGGTCCTCGACGTCGGCGAGCTTCGAAAGAAAACGCTCCGAAGCATCGACGTGGATGACGTTGAGATGCAGAACGTCGCGGAATGCCGCCAAAACCTCGTTCGCTTCGTTTTTGCGCAGGAGGCCGTGGTCGACGAAAATACAGGTGAGTTGCTCGCCGATCGCGCGCGCGACCAGCGTCGCTGCGACCGCCGAATCGACACCTCCGGAGAGCGCGCAGATCACGCGCCGACCGCCGACACGTTTGCGAATGTCGGCGATGCTGCTTTCGAGAAAGGACTCCATCGCCCAATTCGGGGTGATCCCGGCGATATTGCGGAGAAAATTCTCGATGAGTTGTTTCCCGTACTCGGTGTGGACGACTTCGGGGTGAAACTGCACGCCGACCATCTTGCGCTTTTTGCTGCCGATTGCGGCGATCGCACAACGCGGCGTCGCTGCCAACGCGGCGAAATCTCCCGGTAAACGCTGCACCGAATCACCATGCGACATCCAGACGCGCGACTGCTCCGGCACCGCTGCGAGTAACGGATGCGATGCGTCGAGCACGCGCAACGTCGCCGGCCCATATTCGGGGGCGCCGCCGGAGACCAACTCCGCCCCAACCTCGCGGGCGAGCAATTGCATGCCGTAACAGATCCCTAACATCGGCAGGCCGCTGCTAAAGAGTGCAGGGTCGCACATCGGCGCGCCTTCGGCAAGCGTACTCTCCGGGCCGCCGGAGAGCACGAGCGCCGAGGGATCGAGCGTGAGGATATCCTTCCACGGCCGATCGAAAGGAACGATTTCGCAATAGAACCCGGCCTCGCGCACGCGCCGCGCGATCAACTGGCTATACTGCGCTCCAAAGTCAAGGATAACGACGGTCTTCATATGGTTATGTTAGCACCTCTGCCAAACGTCCGGCCTCGCGCGCAAATGCCAATTCCATCGCGATGCGCTCGCCGACTGAGATATCGCGTCCCCAACGGTACGACGAATAGGGCGTAAATCGCGTTCCCGGCGATCCCGGTATACGCAGCGAGACATCGTAACAGACGAACTCCTTCGGCGGGCCGGCGACGATCGCGCATTGCAATGCAAAGGGCCCGATCGCTCCCGGCGGCAGCGCGCGGCGCGCGGCGGCGACGAAACGCTCGCCCATCTCGAATGCCGCTTCCAACGTCGACTCCGTGAGGGTCGCGGCAATATGTCCCGCTTCCTCCAGGCGCATCGGCACGTCGCGCAACTGTTCGTAGACCGAGGGCGGCACGTTGCGAAAACCTTCGAGATTGGTTTGCCGACGCGTATCGGTTCCCATCAACTCGAGTTCGTCGAGCATCGGCGAATAGAAAAAATTCAGGTTGATCGATGGTCCGAGCGCAAATTCTTCAATAATCGCTCCGGCAAGGCCGGCTTCGTCGAGAATCCCCTCGGCGATCAACCGCGCGCTGACTTCGCGATATTGCGCCGGGCTCGCGCAAAGAAAGAACGCGCGTTCGAAACGCACCCGCGCATGCGGCGCCTTCACCATGACCAGACGATCGATCTCTTCGGGCGAAGCGAACTGTCGCGGATGACGAATACCGGCGTTTGCCAGCAATTCGTATTGATTTCCCGCCTCATCGCGCTCCTCAGCTCGCAGGAGAAAGCGATTTCCGAAGAACGGAACGAGCATCCGCCGCTCGATTTCGTCGTAGCTGAAATGTTGGTGAAGATAGACTTCAAACGAACGATTCGCACAGAAGATCACGTTCCGCTTCAGCAGTTCGCGCTGCACTCGTTCGTCGAGGAGATCGGCAAAGCGTTCGAGTTCGATGACGTCGTCGACGCAACCGCGTGGAATCGAACCTTCGCACCGCCGGAAATGCTCGGTGTAGGTGCGCTCGCGCCCCCGCGCGGTCACCACCAGGTTCCGAAAACCGCGCAGCTTCGCCCCCGCGGCGACCTCGAGCGCAGAATGGCTTCCAATCGAGCAGAGCGTCAACGCATCGAGATCGTACCCGCGCAGTGTCTCTTCGACGGAGGTGAACTCAGCCATCGGCTACAGAACGCTCGAATCGTCGAGCACGGCTTTGAGATTCGACGCAAGCAATGCGTTTTTGATCTCGCGCGCGATGCGACGACCGGTCGACATCGGCTCTGAATAATTGAGGTACGAGTAAGGCGATCCATCGATGAAGAGATTGCTGCCCGCAACGATGCGCGCCGAGATCTCCATGATATAGAAATGCATATCCGGCGTAATGATCGTTTCGATGCAGAACGCCCCGAAGAGCCCCTTCGGTCCGCAAATTTCTTTGCTGACGCGGATGACGTTGTCGCCCATCTCCAGAGCTTCGGCGAGCATCGACTCGCGCAAACTCACCGGTGAGTTCCCGACCACGACGTATGAGGGGTCGACATCCATGCCTTCTTGCGCCGCGGCCGGAATGCGACCGAGCGAGTCGACGTTGGTCTCGTAGCGGCGGTCCATCGACATAATTTCAAGTTCGCCGGAGAGCGGGGAGTAGAAATAGTGAATGTAGAGCGGCACACCGATGATGTATTCTTGGATCGTATATTGAGCTTTCAGCGAACCGGCCCGCTCTTCGAAATCGGCGGCATCGCGGATAAACATATAGCCTTTACCGCCGGCGGCGCCGTAGAGTTTGACGATCACCGGTCGGTCGATCTCGGCACCGCTCTTAAACTGGCGCGGCAACCGTAGCCCCGCGCGCGTCAACCAATCGCGCTGTAATTCGCGGCTCGCTTCCCAATCGAGCACGGCCTTATTCCCAAAGTAGGGAACCGTCATCTTCTTATGCTCTTCGGGAGAAAGATAGGCGACGAAGGATCCGTGCGGAACGACGATTGCCTTGCGAGCGCGCAGCTCTTCGAAGAGCGTCGGGAACGCCGAGTAGGACGGGAGAACGATGACTTCGTCGACGAAGCGAAACGAGCGATAGAGCCGTTCGGTCTGCGGACTGGTGATCGCTAACGTCCGGAAACCTTCGTCGCGCGCACCTTTGAGAATCTGGAGCGCGGAGTGCGAGCCTAACGTCGCGATGGTGTAGTGCCGATTCATCGGATCGCCCTTTCGATGGCGGAGTTACAAAGCAGTCGCGCGCACGCTGCGTCGAGATCGTCGCTGCCGAGCGGTTTTCCGGCGTGATCGTAGAGACGCCAGCCGACCAGGCGACGCATCGGTATCGAACGGGGGGCATCGATTGCTTCGATCCACACCTCGCCCGCGCGCGGATGCACGGCGGACAAACTTTCGAGCCGATGTTTATTGGGATTGAAG
>JAJXVC010000069.1 GCA_021782295.1 bacterium
GCGCGTGTTACCCCCGCACCCCAAAACGACCGGAACGCCGGCGACGGGGAAGCAGGTTCGCGCCAACTTTCCGTTTCCGTTTCAGGTGCTCGATTTCGCCTACGTCGTCCCCGGAGATCGCGACCCTGGAGAGCCCGAGATCAATACGCTTGCAACCTTGATCGGCGATGCTCGTTCGCCGTTCTATCGCGCGCTCGTGCAGAGCAACGTTGCGCTGCAAGTCCAAGCACAAGAAGATACGCAGTTACACCAAGGGTTGCTCGACGTCTTAGTCGTGCTCAACCCCGGGCATTCACCCGCCGAGGCGACCGCAATCTACAACGCGACGATGGCGACGATGCTCGGCAACGGATTTCCGGCGAGCCTCGTGCGCACCGCCAAGCGCATTACCATCGCGCAACGCGTCGAGGCCGGCGATTCGATCGTCGGCATCGGCGACCTCGCGGGCTACACCTACGGCGTCGTCGGCGAAAAAATCGGCGCTGAAGATGCTCGCCTCGCTTCGATCACGCCGAGTTCGCTGCTCGCCGTCGCGCGCCGTTATCTGCGCACGCCCAATGTGATCGGGCGTTTGAGCCCCAGCGACAAACCCGGCGGAACCGGCACGGCGACCAGCACGACCGCCAGCGATAATTTTACCGCGCGCGCCCCGCAGGGCGTAATTCGGGAACCGGCCTGGATCGCTCGCGCGATTCGGAAGCCTTCGCAAGCGAAGAGCGTCCTCAAACCGGTGCAATTCACGTTGCCGAACGGCATTCATATCGTGGTGCAATATAAGCCCGACCGTCCAACCTTCGTCCTGCGAGGAGAGATCGCATCGGTACCGAGCCTCGAACCGAATGCGCTCGTTGGAATCGCGAGCCTGGCCGCCGATCTTGCGAACTTCGGGAGCATCTCGATGCCGTTCGAGCGGCGCACCGAAACGATTGAAGATATGGGTGCAAGCATCAATTTCGGGAGCTCGTTCAGCGCTCGCGGGCGGATCGAAGATTTTGCGCGCCTCACCGGCATTCTCGCCGACGGCGAGCGCCATCCGTCCTTCGCGCAACCCTGGCTCGACCAGGAGCGCGGACAACTCGCAAACAGCGTCGGCACACGTTCGCATATTGCGAGCGTCCTTGCCGACGAAGCGTACAACAAAATGCTCCTTCCACCGGGCGACCCCGCGCTACGCATTCCGACGCGCACCTCGATCTCTTCGATTCATCGCGCCGATCTTCTCGCGTACGTTCGTGCAGCGTGGCGACCCGACCTCACATCGATCGCCGTCGCCGGCGATATCGCTCCGCGTATCGTCGAACGCACGCTTGAGGCGGCATTCGGATCGTGGAAGAATCACGGCCCGCGGCCGCAGACCAAACTCGCGCCATTGCCGCTCGCGCACGAAGCGAGCGCCGGCGTGATCACCGATGCCAACCAAGTCTACGTCAAACTCGGTCAACCGGCGGTTGGTCTCGACAGTCGCTCCTTTCTCGCATTTCGCTTGCTCAACCAGTTGCTCGGCGCGCAGGGCGCATTTGAATCCCGCCTCTGGCAAGCGCTGCGGCAGCGCAGCGGTCTCGTCTACAGCGTCGCGAGCGAACTGCAGGCAGATCGCTCGCGCGGCGCTCTGCAAATAGAGTTCGCCGCTTCGCCGAATAACGTCGGTGCCGCCGTGCGGATCGTTCGCACGCAGCTCGAAGCGATGCAAAATGCTCCTCCCACCGCGACCTCGCTCGAAGAGGCGAAGACGCGCCTGCTCGCCGATGCGTTGATCGGAGAGGAATCGAGCGGGGGGCAAGCCGCGCAGGCACTCAGTATCGCCAATGGGAGCGTCCCCGCTAATTATTATGCGACGTTGCAGCAACAACTCGCACGCATTACGCCGCGCACGATCCAGCGCGTCGCAATTCGCTACCTCCGCCCGCACCATCTCATCGCCGTCTATACCGGTCCGCGCGGCCCATGGGATGTCGGCGTTTTTTCGCTGTGATCGAAGCATCGCTCCTCGACGCAAAACTCGATGCCGCTCGGCGTGCCGGCGCGGAGTGGGCAGCGCGCTCGGTTGAGAGCCGCGCCTCCGTTCTCGCCGCGATCGCCGACGTACTCCTCCGCGAGGAGCCGACGCTCACGCGGTTGGCGACCGCAACGATGGGCAAACCGGTCGCGCAGGCTCGCTCCGAGATCGTCAAGTCGGCCTCCGCTTTTCGCTATTATAGCGAGGTCGCGCCGCGCGAACTCGCGACGCGCACGCAGATCCTCGACGACGATTTGCAGGCGGCAATCGAATATCGTCCGCTCGGTACGCTTCTGGCAATCGTTCCGTGGAATTTTCCGTATTGGCAAGTCGCGCGCGCGATCGCACCGGCACTCGCCGTCGGCAATGCCGTCGCGCTCAAACACGCGCCGATCACGGCGCGCGTCGGTGAGGCCTTCGAACGCATCGCGCGCGAAGCCGGGCTCCCCGAGGGCGTTCTCACGGCGCTCGATATCGACGACGCGTGCACCGATCGGACGATCGCCGACCCACGTATCGCCGCCGTCACCCTCACCGGAAGCGAGCGCGCCGGGCGCGTCGTCGCAGCGGCCGCCGGCGCCGCGCTCAAAAAAGTCGTCCTCGAACTCGGCGGCAGCGACGCTTTTATCGTTCTCGCCGACGCCGATCTCGATGAGGCCGTCCGCGTCGGCATCGCATCGCGATTTCAGAATGCCGGGCAGAGTTGCATCGCCGCAAAGCGTTTCATCATCGAGAGCGCGCTCTACGAACCATTCAGTTCGCGCTTTACCGCCGCTGCGGCAGCATTACGCGTCGGCGATCCGTACGAAGAAACAACTGAGGTTGGGCCGATGGCCCGCGCCGATCTTCGGGCCGAACTCGATCGCCAGGTGCGCGCAAGTATCGATGCCGGGGCGCATCTGCTGCTCGGTGGACACGCGCTCGACCGACCGGGGAATTATTATGCGCCGACCGTACTGGGCGAGGTACGCCCCGGCATGCCGGCATTCGATGAGGAGACCTTCGGACCGCTTGCCGCGCTCGTTCGCGCCGAGAGCGCCGACAATGCGATTGCGCTGGCGAATCAGTCGCGCTTCGGCCTCGGAGCGACGGTTTTCGCCGGCGACGTCGATCGCGGGCGCGAGATCGCCGCGCAGCTCGAGGTCGGAACGCTCGCTATCGATACGATGCTCGCAAGCGACACTCGTCTTCCGTTCGGCGGCGTGAAAGCGAGCGGATTCGGTCGCGAACTCGGGGCGCACGCGCTCTTCGAGTTCGCTAACGCGCGTGCGATTCGATCTCCGCGCGGGCGCGCTACAGCGACGTAATGTAGCTCGCGATCCGTTCGATCCCCTCGCGAACCTTCGGTAGCGGAGCGACCCAACTTAAGCGCAGCCATCCGTCGAACGTCGAACCGAACGCCGCGCCGGGAATCGTCACTACGTCTTCTCGTTCCAGCAACTCCAGCGCTGCCGGCAGCGAACGGCGGCCGTCGGGAAGTCGGATACAGGCATAAAACGCACCCTCCGGTTCGATGAAACGCAGGGCACTCGCTTTGAGGGCTTCGACGACGCCCTGCCGATGCTCGCGATACCACTGCGCGTGTTCGGTGATTCCGTCGGGATCGGCGAATATCCGGAGAGCAACGCGTTGCGCGAAGGTGTCGGCGCACGACGTCACCCACGCATGGCATTTAATTGCCGCGTCTACAAAACGCTCCGGAGCGATGATCCATCCGAGGCGCAACCCCGTTAACGCGTTGCTCTTCGAAATCGAATTCGTGACGATCGTATAGGGGTACTCACGAGCGATCTCGGCGGCATCGTCAACGTAGCACTGCTCGCGATAGATTTCGTCGTGAAGCAGCCAGATCGGTTCACCGCTCCGAGCGGCGAGCCCCGATATGAGGCGAGCAGCTTCACCGCGGCCGAGGACGCGCGCGGTAGGATTGTTCGGCGAACAGATAACGATCGCGCGCGTGCGATCGGTGACCGCGGCGAGGATGCGCCGCGCATCGAAGGCGAAGTCGTTCTCTTCGAGCATCGCTACGCTGCGCACCGCAACGCGCTCGAGTTTCGCCATCTTTGCATACGAGGGGAAACACGGTTCGACGACGAGCAGTTCGTCGCGATCCGGGTCGAGCAGGGTCTTGAGTGCGACGTACATCGCTTCTTGCGAACCTGTGGTGATGCAGACGTTCTCCGCACGCTCCATGTTCGGATAGCGATAATGTTGTGCGATCGCCGTTCGGAGTTCGTGCGATCCGGCGTTCGGCGAGTATCGAAGGCCGTTTTCGAGCGTTTCGCGCAACGCCGCCTCCAAAAACGCGCTCGTCGGCGCGAGCGTCGGCTCGCCGAGCCCGAGATCGATCGAACTCGCGCGTTTTCGCCCGGCGATCTCGCGAATCATCGAGGCGGGAATCTCCGCAACGCGGGGATTGAGCGAGAGAAAATCGTTCATACCGAGACTCCAAAATCGCGTAGCGCCCGCTCGAGTGTCGTTTTTCGATCGGTTGAAGCGCTCCGCTCGCCGACGATCAACGCGCAGGGCACTCCGTAGTTCCCCGCCGGAAAGGATCGATCGCGCACACCGGGGATCGCGACGGCGCGCGGAGGAATGCGCCCGTAGCTCGTCACCGGTTCGGAACCGCGAACGTCGACGATCGGCGTACTCGCCGTCAGCGTGAGCCCCGCACCGAGTACCGCTTCCCGTTCGATCCAGACACCTTCGACCACGATGCAACGCGACCCGATAAACGCGCCGTCTTCGACGATCACCGGTCGCGCGTGCGCGGGCTCGAGCACCCCACCGATGCCGACGCCGCCGGAGAGATGCACGTTCGCACCGATCTGCGCGCAACTACCGACGGTCGCCCACGTATCGACCATCGTGCCTTCGCCGACGTATGCGCCGATGTTGACGTAACTCGGCATCAGCACGACCCCCGGCGCGAGATAACTTCCATACCGTGCGACCGCCGGAGGAATCGTTCGCACGCCGCGCGCGTCGAAATCATGTTTGATCGGCACTTTATCGAACCACGCCGGCATCGCGCCCGTCGGGTCTCCGACCCAAGCAAGCTCTCGTCTACGAAAATAGAGGAGAATCGCCGATTTCAACCAGGCGTTGACGCGCCACCCGCCCGCTCCATCAGGCTCCGCGACCCGCAAACGTCCTGCGTCGAGTGCGGCGAGCGCTTCATCGACGGGAGCGCCATCGCTCCCGCGTGGGTCGCCCTCACCTGCAGCGAGCGCTTCGATGCGTCGTTGGAGTTCTCGTTCGTCCATCTCCGCCTTCATTACGGCGCGCTCGGTAAGAAAACCGCTCTTGAGCGGCGAATGAAAAGCCCCCGGCTCGTTGCCGGATCGTTTCCATTGCAGCATGCAGTATGAGGAGGATCCGTGCCAAACACGCCCGCGCAGGAGCAATGCATCGACACCATTCGCTTCCTCGCCGTCGATGCAGTCCAAAAAGCGAACTCCGGCCATCCCGGAATGCCGCTCGGCGCCGCCGCAATGGCCTTCACGCTGTGGGCGCGCCATCTGCGCTTCGACCCGCACGATCCCTCCTGGTTCGATCGCGACCGCTTCGTCCTTTCGGCGGGGCACGGATCGATGCTGCTCTACGCGCTCCTGTACCTGACCGGCTACGACCTCTCGCTCGCCGACCTCGAATCGTTTCGCCAGCGCGGCAGCAAGACGCCCGGGCACCCCGAGGTCGGGCACACGCCCGGCGTCGAGGCAACGACGGGCCCGCTCGGGCAAGGTATCGCCAACGCCGTCGGAATTGCGATCGCTCAGGCCCATCTCGCAGCAACGTACAATCGTACCGAACACATTAGCGAACACCATACCTACGCGATCGTCGGCGACGGCGACCTTATGGAAGGGATCAGTCAGGAAGCGATCTCGCTCGCCGGGCACCTACAACTCGGGCGCCTCATCGTACTCTACGACGACAACCGCGTCTCGCTCGCCGGCCCAACGGAGATTACGTTTACCGACGACCATATCGCGCGCTTTGAAGCCTGCGGATGGCACGTGCAGTTCGTCGATGTCGAACATGGGAACGACGTCGAAGCGATCGATGAAGCGATCGCCGAGGCCAAGGCCGTCGAAGATCGCCCCTCGCTGGTCTGCGTGCGCACGCATATCGGTTACGGTTCGCCGCTCGTCGACTCGTTCAAAGCGCACGGCGAACCGCTCGGTCCGGAGAACGTCGCGAAAACTAAAGAGCACCTCGGATGGCCGCTGACGCCGCCCTTCTTCGTCCCCGAAGAATCGCTCGCGTTCTTTCGCGAGTGCGGCGAGCGCGGCGCGCGGATGCATGCCGATTGGAAAACGCGCTACGCGCGTTGGAAAGCGGCGAGCCCGGAGGCCGCCGTGCAACTCGAGCGCGTTCTCCATGGCGGCATACCGAAAAACATTCCGTTCCCGGAGTTCGACGAGAGCAACGGCAGCATTGCAACCCGCGAGGCCGGCGGCATCGTGATGAACGCCGTTGCCGCGGTTTTCCCCGAGCTTCTCGGCGGCTCGGCCGATCTCGACCCATCGACGAAGACCTACCTCAAAGGCTGCGGTGATTTTCAGCCGTCGAGTTACGCCGGCCGGAACATCCATTTCGGTGTGCGCGAACACGCGATGGCCGCCATCGTCAACGGCATCGCCCTGCACGGCGGGCTGCTCCCATTTGCCGCAACCTTCTTTAATTTTCTCGACTACTGCAAACCGGCGGTGCGCCTCAGCGCGCTCTCGCATCTCCACGCCTTCTTCATCTTTACGCACGATTCGTTCTTGCTCGGCGAAGACGGGCCGACCCATCAACCGATCGAACAGTTGGCGAGCCTGCGAGCGCTGCCGAATGCCGTCGTCGTCCGTCCGGCCGACGCGCTCGAAGTACGCAATGCATGGGAGGCTGCGCTCGCCGACTCGGGGCGACCGTGGATCTTCGTGTTGACGAGACAGAAGGTTCCTTTCCTCGGAAAGCGCGCCGCTCCGGTCGAACGCGGAGCCTACATTCTCGTCGATTGCGACGGGAAGCCGGATTGTATCTTCATCGCAACCGGATCGGAAGTTGCGCTTGCGCGCGATGCAGCGGCGCTACTCGCTGCGGAGGGGAACCGCGTTCGCGTTGTTTCGATGCCTTCGTGGGAACTTTTCGACGTACAACCGAAGAGTTATCGTGAAAGCGTTCTTCCCTCGGACGTACGCGAGCGCGCGAGCGTCGAAGCTGCGGCGACGATGGGATGGGAGCGCTACGTCGGCCTCGACGGGTTTACTTTCGGCATCGATCGTTTCGGTCTCTCAGCGCCGATGGCCGACGCCGCAACCGAACTGCAGTTCACGCCGGCACATCTCGCCGAACTCGCTCGGCAACGTTTCGCATCGCTTAGGAGGTAATTCGTGCCCAACTCCATGCAACAACTTCTTGACTACGGACAGAGCGTCTGGCTCGACAATTTGCGCCGCTCGATGTTCGCTTCGGGCGAGCTCAAACGCCTCATTGAAAACGGCCTTCGCGGAATGACGAGCAACCCAACGATTTTTGAGAAGGCGATCGGAGCCGGTAACGATTATGACGAGCAGTTGCGCTCGCTGATCGGCAGCGAACGCGATGCCGACGCGCTGTTTTGGGATCTTGCCGTCGCCGACATCCAGAGCGCGTGCGACGCATTCTCCACCGTTTACACCTCGTCGAAGGGCGGCGACGGATTCGTGAGCCTCGAAGTATCGCCGCTCCTAGCGCGCGATACCGCGGGCACCATCGCCATGGCGAAATCGCTCTGGAAACGCGTCAACCGCCCAAACCTCATGGTGAAGATCCCGGGCACGAACGAAGGCATTCCCGCTATTGAAGAGTGCATATTCGCCGGCATCAATATCAATGTGACGCTGATTTTCGCCATCGAGATGTACGAAAAGACCGCGATGGCCTACGTTCGCGGCATCGAGCGCCGCATCGCCGCCGGGCTTCCGGTCGATTCTATCGCTTCGGTGAACAGCGTCTTCGTGAGTCGCATCGACTCGGCAATCGACAAGCTCATCCAAGCACGCATCGCCAAGGGCGAGCATCTTGAAAACTTGCTCGGAAAGACCGGCATTGCGAACTTAAAACTGACCTATCAAAAATTCGAAGAGATCTTTCTCGGCGAGCCGTTTGCAAAAGCAAAGGCTGCCGGGGCTCGCGTACAGCGGCCGCTCTGGGCAAGTACCTCGACGAAGAACCCGCAGTTCCCCGATCTCATGTACGTCGAGAGCGTCGTCGGCGAGCAGACCGTCAATACGATGCCGCCGGCGACGCTCGACGCATTGCTCGACCACGGGCACCCGCGCCGGGCAACCGTCCTCGAGGGTCTCGACGAAGCGCGCGGCGTGATGGAACGCCTGCGCGAGGTCGGCATCTCGCTCTTCGACGTCACCTACGCGCTGCAGGCCGAGGGGGTCTCGCTCTTCTCAGACTCCTATGCCGCGCTACTCGGAGCGATCGTCTACAAACAAAAGATGCTCGCCGAATCGAAGGAACGCGTCGTTACCTCACTCGGCGATCTGCGCCCGCATGTCGATCTCGCCATCGAAAAGATCAACGGCATGGATTTTCTCAAGCGCCTTTGGTCAAAAGATGCGACCCTCTGGTCCGATGCTCCGGAGCACGCGGAGATCATCAAGCACGCGCTGGGCTGGCTCGATATTCCGCAGCACCTGCTGGAATCGACACCCAATCTCATCGCGTTTGCAAATGAAGTTCGACAA
>JAJXVC010000070.1 GCA_021782295.1 bacterium
CTTGCAGAGCGAACAATGTCCCCGCCACTGCGAGCCAACGGCGTAACGACAGCCAACTATTCAACGCGAAGTGCCTCGAGCGTACGAATCTCGGCGGCGAGCTTCGCCGGATAGAGTGCGGCGAGCAATGCGGTCACGATCACCAAGAGCGCCGACTGCACGAAGATCTCCGCCGGCGCATTCCACGCGATCAACCAACCGAAACTCTGTCGGTTGATCACGAAAATTAAATCTCGACCGAGCAAAATACCCAGTGCCGTTCCGAGAATCGCAGCGACCGCACCGATCGCCGCCGCTTGCAGCAGCACGGCCCGCACGACGCCCTTTCGCGTGAGGCCGAGATAACGTGCGAGCGCGATCTCCCTCCGTCGCTCGAGCACGAGCGCAACGAGCGTCCCGACCGTCCCTAAGATCGCGATCAACGTCCCGATTGCGTAGAGTGCGCCGGTGATGGCGAAGGTACGATCGAAGACGCCGAGCGCAAAGCCGCGAAGTTGGCGGTTGCTCTCGACGTCGGCGCGCAGCGGGGCGAGCGCGCGAACGATGCGATTGCGTAGGCCTTCGAGGGAGACGCCGTGACGCGCGTAGACGGCGATGGAATCGAGCGTGTCGTCTTTGTAGAGGCGCCGGAAGGTCGCGGCATCCATCAAGAATGTCCCGCCTCCCGTGGAGTAATCGTTGTAGATGGCGACGATGCGCATCTCGACCCTCCCCGACGGGGTATTGAGGTGAAAGCGATCGCCGACATGCATGCCGTAGTGAATCGCGAACGGCTCGCTGACGGCAACCGCGTTGCGGTCGTGCATCAGTGCACCGAGACGGCGCGGCGATGGAGCATCGATAAACGGCATCTTTCGCCGGTTGGTAAACGAGGCAAGATTCGTCGCTTCAAGTTGCGCGATATCGCCGCGCACGATCACCGAAAACCCGCGGATATCGTCGACCGCACGAACGCCCGGAAGCGCTGCGATGATGCGGGCAGCGCCTCCGGGAAACGCGCCGCGTGACGAGGCATCGCTCGGCCCGATCGGCGAGACATAGAGATCCGCCGGTAACGCCGCGTAGGCCCACTGCGCGACGGTCGAGCGGAATGAAGCGACCAAGATACCGATCGAGAGCATCATACCGACGGCGGTCGCGAGCGTCGCAACGGCGACGGCATACCGGCGCGGTGAGCCACGCAGAAAGCCGACCGCGATGCCCCCAACCGCACGCTCGCCTGCAAGCGCGTGTAGCAGCGATGCAGCGAGCAGAACGCCCGCGGGCGCGAGCGCCGCGATACCCGCAATGCAGAGCGCTCCGGCGAGATAGCCGAAGAGCGGGATGCCGTTGCCGACCGCCGGCATCTTCGAGGCAACCCACGCCGCCGTCAGCGAGAGCAGTGCGATCGCGATCGAGAGCGGCAACGTTGTTCCGAGCCCACGTTCGCTGACGCCGCGTTCGCGCATCGCCTGCGCCGGCGGCGTTCGCGAGGCTTCGAATGCGGGTATCGCCGCGCTGGCCATCGCGATGCCGACGCCGACGAGATAGGCCTCGAACGCGAGCGCGAATGAATAGCGCACGCCCTCCGCCTGCGCTCCGATGTAGAGCGTCGAGACCGTCGTCTGAACGGCGGCGACTGCGTAGCGCGCGAGCAGTGCTCCGAGCGCAAGGCCGAGCGCCGAGCCGATCGCGCCGTAGAGCGCTCCCTCGACTAGAAAAATCCGTACGATCTGACCGCGGCGCGCGCCCAACGCGCGCAGCGTCCCAAGATCGTTCCGTCGCTGCACGACCGAGATTGCCATCGCGTTGTAGATGAGGAATCCCCCGACCAACAGCGCTACGTAGGCAAGCGCGGCAAGGTTCATCTGAAAACTCGCAAGCATACGTCGCACTTGGTTTTCCCGCGTCTTGGGAGCGACCGCCTCGGTCCCCGGCGGCAAGAGGCGCGCGAGGCGCCGACGGATTTCGCCAAGTCGCGCCGGATCGACGACGAGATCGATGCGATCGAGGCGGCCGATTTCGTGGAAGAGCTCTTGCGCGGTCGCGATATCGACGAAGGCGACATCGGCATCGATGCCGACGCGATGCGACGGAATGAGACCCATCACGCGTAGTTGCACCGGAGCGCCGTTGACGCGTGCATGCATCCAACTTCCCACTCGCAACCCTTCACGTGCGGCGAGGCGATCGCTGATGAGGATGCCGTTCTCGTTGATGAAGCGCCCGAGATTGAAATGCGAGGAGGCCGCGATCGCGACACCCGGCGGTAACGCTGCGCGCGTGCTATCGACGCCCACGGTGTTGATGAGGATTCTCTCACGCGCACCGTTGCCGCCGAGCATCAACGCTCCGACGATCGTCGGGTCGGCGGCACGGATGCCCGCGAGATCTTGCACGCGCAGCAACGTGCGTTCGTCGAACCCTCGTCCCGCGCCGACGATCTGAAGATTCACGCGCGGTTAAAGCACGTTGACGCTTCGCGCAAAGGATGCGACGGCGGTCGCGTTAGCGAGATCGATCGCGAAGAGCGAGGCGACCCCGACGGCAATGGCGACAAGCGTTATCGCCGCGCGGAAGAGACCGTTGCGCGCATAGCCCAACACCAACGCGTGGAAGATCGGCATCTAGGTTCCCGAGAGAATACGGCCGTCGCGCATATGCAGGCTACGATCGGCCGACGACGCCGCCTCCGTAGAATGCGTGACCATGAGAATCGTCTGCCCTCGCCGCGCGAATGCGCGCAGTAATTCGAGCACGCGTTCACCGCTGTGCGAATCGAGATTGCCGGTCGGTTCGTCGGCAAGAAGAATCGCCGGCTCGTGCGCCACGGCACGCGCGATCGCCACGCGTTGCGTCTGGCCTCCCGAAAGCTGCGAGGGCATCGCGCGTGCTTTTTCCGGGATGCCGACCGCTTCGAGGACCTCCCCAACGCGTGCGACGATCTCGGCATGCGGGCGCCCTTGCAGACGAAGCGGAAGCGCGACGTTTTCGAAGACGTCGAGCGTCGGCAACAGATTAAAGAACTGGAAGACGGTGCCGACGCGATCGCGGCGCAGGCGGGTCAGCGCGTCGTCGTCGAGCTCGTTCGTCGATCGTCCATCGATCTCGACGCTGCCGCTATCGGGGAGATCGACGCAGCCGATGAGATTGAGCAGCGTGCTCTTGCCGCAGCCGCTCGGGCCGAGCAGCGCGAGCATCTCACCGGCTTCAATACTCAGAGAGACGCCGTCGAGTGCGACGACACCTCCCTCGTAAACCCTACCGACATTCGAAACGCGAACGGGCAACACGGCCCGGTCAACCGCTCGCGTAGGGTGAACGGTTGCGCGCTACTTCTTGAAGTACTCCGCGTTGATCGCGGTATAGTTCGCCCATTTTGCAGGCAGATCGGAGTCGGCGAAGATCGCCTCCACCGGACAGGCCGAGACGCAGGCTCCGCAGTCGATGCAGACCTCCGGATCGATATAGAGCTGTTCGTCGCTCTCCTCACCGTGGATACAGTCGACCGGGCAAACATCGACGCACGCTTTGTCTTTAGTACCGATACACGGTTCGGTGATGATATAGGCCATGAAGCGGAAGAAACCTCACTTTGGGCGAGCGATAAACGGAGAGTAACGATCTCGTTCCCCCAGGATGCAGGGAGTTGGAGCTCGGTTGCAGCGACCTACGTCGCTTTTTGCGATCCCAGACGACGCAAAAGGTTCAGGGCGAGCACAGCGCCGAGCAGTGCCATGACGGCGTCGCGAATACTCGGTGCTCCGATTCCCGCCCGAGCAACGAGTTCCCCAATCCATCCGAAGAGCGAGCCGCCGAGCAGAGCGACGAGCAGCTCGAACGGACGCGAACGCGGAGTACCGGGGATATAGGGCGTCAGAAACGTAGAGACCAGCGCCCCAACCACGAGCCAGAGGAGAATCGCCATCGAGGACCCCTCTTCGGCATCGGGGGCCCCGCTTCATGGCGGCAGGGGCGAAGGAACCCGGCGCTCTACGTTGTCGGCATGAAAATCATCGCTTTCGCGCTCTGCGCCTTCCTACTCGCACCGCTCCCGGCGCTCGCCGGTGGTTCCTCGCCGGCACGCGGCGTACTCTCGGTCCACGGCATCGGCATCGTTTCGCAAATGCCTGATGTCGCCGATATCACGGTGGTTATTGCGACAATCGGGAATAAGGCCACCGACGTCATCGCGAAAAATAACGACGCCTACGAACGGGTCGCCGCCGCGCTGAAGCCATTAGGAATCGGCGCGAACGATCTGCGCACCGCAGGATACAATCTTAACTACAATCCGCCGCCGAATCCGCTGCCGAAATCGATTCCTGCCTACCTTCACTACGGCTACTCCATCTATCGCAGCTTCACCATTCACATCGAGAAGATCGCCCTCGTCGGCAAAGCGATCGATACTTGCGTTGCCAACGGCGCGAACGGCATCAATGGCGTGAGTTTTCGTATCGCCGACCAGCACAACGCACGGGGGCGCGCGCTAGTAAAAGCGACTGCCGATGCGCGCGTTCAGGCGCAAGCGGTCGCTGCTGCGGAGCACCTGCGCCTCGGTCGCATACTCTCGATTACGATCGACGGCGCAACACCGCGCTATTTCCCAGAGGCCGGCGTGGCAAAATTCGCACCCGCGCGCGTGCCGACTCCGACCGAGATCGCCCCCTCGGCAGTCGAAGTCCGAGCGGGGGTAACGGTGAACTACGAACTCCTGCCGTGAAACTGCGGCGTATCGGCGGCGGTAGAACGGAGCGATGAACGAACTCTGCCGCCGATGCGCGGCGCGCCCCGCCGTCGCCTTCGATGAGTCGGGGCGCGCGATCTGCGCGAACTGCCGTACCTCTGCTGCTGCCGCACGCTCGGCGATGGGCTGGCTCGGCGCTGCGGCGACCGCCGCGGGGCTCGTCGTCGCGGGATCGCTCATCTACGAGCGCATTTCGGGGGAGCGCGATCGCGGGGCGCAACCGCTCGGCGATCTCGCGAAACGTCTTCGCGGCGGCACCCCGACGCTGGAGAGCTTCTCGCGCGACCTCACCGAGTTGGCGCGCGCCGGGAAACTCGATCCGGTGATCGGTCGCGACCGCGAGATCGAGCGCGTCATCGCGATTCTTTCACGGCGCAGTAAGAACAATCCGGTCCTCGTTGGAGAGCCCGGCGTCGGCAAGACGGCGATCGCCGAAGGGCTCGCACAGCGCATTCATGCCGGAAATGTTCCGCAGGCACTGCGCGGGAAGCGCGTCCTCGCGCTCACGCTCGGCCCACTCGTCGCCGGCACCAAATATCGCGGCGAACTCGAAGGGCGCGTGAAACGCATTCTCGATGAACTCAAACGCAGCGGCGGCGAAGTCATCCTGTTCATCGACGAATTGCACGCGCTCGTCGGCGCCGGAGCAGCCGAAGGCGCGCTCGACGTCAGTTCGATGATCAAGCCCGAACTCGCGCGCGGCGAACTGCAATGTATCGGCGCGACGACCTTCGTTGAGTATCGAAAGTATATCGAATCGGATGCCGCGCTCGAACGGCGCTTCCAACCCGTGCACGTTGCCGAGCCGAGCACCGACGCTGCACGCGCGATTCTCGCCGGTCTCCGTCGACGCCACGAGCAACACCACCACGTCATCATCACCGACGACGCCATCGATGCCGCGGTCACGCTCTCCGCGCGTTATATCGCCGACCGCTTTTTACCCGATAAGGCAATCGATCTGCTCGATGAAGCGGCGGCATCGGCGGCGCTCGCGGCTCCCCCCGGCGCGACCGCGCGCGTCACGCGCGACGAGATCGCGGCGATCGTGACGAAGTGGACGGGAATTCCGCAGCACAGCGTTGCCGACGACGGGGCACATGTTCTGCTTGCGCTCGAAGAGCGGCTCGATACGTTTGTGATCGGGCAACACGATGCAACGCGCAAGATCGCGGAGGCGCTCCGTCGCGCGCGCGCCGGTCTTCACGACCCGCGCCGACCGCTCGGGAGCTTCCTCTTCCACGGCCCAAGCGGCGTCGGTAAGACCGAGCTGGCGAAACGTTTGGCCGCCGAACTCTTCGGCAGCGAGGAGTCGATCGTGCGGATCGACGGCGGCGAATTCGGCGAAGCGCACAGCATCGCGCGGCTGATCGGCGCACCCCCGGGATACGCCGGGCACGACGAGCCCGGTCAACTCACCGAGCCGGTACGCCGCCGCCCGTACAGCGTCGTGCTCTTCGATGAGATCGAGAAGGCGCATCCGGATGTCGCAGCGTTGCTGCTGCAACTCCTGGGCGAGGGACGCATCACCGACGCGAAGGGACGCACGATCGATTTTCGTCACGCGCTCGTCATTCTCACGCTCAACGGCGAGCGCGAGGATCTCGCGCTGCTCCTGCGCCCGGAGTTGCTCAATCGCGTCGATGAGATCGTCGCGTTTGCGCCGCTGGGCAGCAAGGAGATCGAGAAAATCGTCGCACTGCACGTCGAGGCGCTCGCCACGCGCCTGGGCGCGCGCGAGGTGCGGCTCGAGGTCGAACAGCTTGCGCTTGCGGAGTTGGCCGCAGAGGCGATGCGCACGGGGAACGGCGCCCGCGATGTCGCGCGAACGGTGCAGAGCCGGCTCGGCACGCCGCTCGCCGGAGCGATCTTAGCGGGTCGCGTAACCGCCGGCGGCACCGCGCGGGTCACGATTCACGCAGGCGACTATATCGTCACCGCAGCGTAGGGCGGAGCCGCTATAACGTTTCTAGGACCGTATATTGCAACGGGTTCCGAGAAAGGAACTGCATCTTCGCGATGATTTTTCCGGTCGCAACATCGACCTCGTACCCGTCGATTAAATGCAGCCCATCCCACTGAATAAAAAGTTTGCCGGTCTCATCCTCAAAGAAAATCTCCATCGGGCGAAATTTTTCGTTCCAGGGATTCGCTCTTAATTGCCACCGGAGTGCTCCATCCAAGCCATACATGTAGAGATTCCGCGGGTCGTCCTTTTCGTGGCTATATTTTACGAGAAAGCCCCGTCGGAGTGGGTCTTCCATCAGCGAATACGGCACCGACTTGAAGTGATATGTTTGACCGCAAACACCAACCTTCAGGGCCGTGAAGTCATCATTTTGGGGCTGGATATCCGTTCCGTTGAGGATTTCAGCCGACATAATCACCGGACCGCCGCGGATTTCCTGGTAAAACTCTGCATACCATAGGTGGTGCCGACAGAATGAAGAAACCTGGACCGGAAGAGCAAGTAGCCATCGCCATCGCTCACTTTTCTTCGTCCATACCAGCGCGACGTCGCCGTACTCTTCGATTTTCTCGACGGGAAAAGTCATCCTATGCGTCCGGTCGGGGAATTCAACCGTCCTGCCGTCCTTCGCGACTCTTATCATTTCTGTCGTTGAATTGGCACCGACCACGGACCGCACCCCCCGAGAATGCAGTTTAACGCAGCCTCAAGGTCGGAGAGCGCCTCACTCACGGCTACCGACTCCCCTTCAACGGTGGATCCCGAGCCACCGAAAATCTGCAGCCCACCACCGCTTCCCCAACTATTCGGGGCAGCGAATCCAATGTACGCGGTTGAGCCCGAGTTAAAACCGGAAACGAGGTTCGCATACTGTGGAAGGGACGGGAGCGCGAAAGCGCTCTGAATTTGAGCGGGTGTCATTATCGAGCCATCCTCGTTAATCAACGAACCAAGCGTCGTCGCGAACGGGCCGCCTGAAGCCCCACGGGCTAACTGCGCCGGCGAAAACTGAATCAACGTGGTAGGCGTTAGGCTTGCGGGATTCGCGAATGAAGCACCGGGTGCTCCGTTAAACGCCTCGGAGACCTGTGTTGACCAGGTGAGTTCGTAAGCCTCACCGCTCGCAAATGACTCCTGAAAACTCGATTGGTTGCCATAAAAACCTTTTACGGCGTCATTGGCTAGGCCGCTCGAAACAAAAGTAAAGGCTGCCCCGTTCGCTCTTAACAGCGTGCCGATTGCCGCAAACTTTTGACCGGGAGTTCCCACGCCGCCCCGTGCGGTGGCTGAGGAACGCATGTGGGATTACAGGGCGGCCGGCGGCACCGCGCGGGTCACGATGCGCGCAGGCGACTATATCGTCACCGCAGCGTAGGGCGGAGCCGCTATAACGTTTCTAGGACCGTATATTGCAACGGGTTCCGAGAAAGGAACTGCATCTTTGCGATGATTTTTCCGGTCGCAACATCGACCTCGTACCCGTCGATTAAATGCAGCCCATCCCACTGAATGAAAAGCTTACCGGTCTCATCCTCGTAGAAAACCTCCTTCGGGAGAAACTTCGGGTTCCAAGGGTTCGCCCCCAGCTGCCAGAGGAGCGCCCCGTCGGGTCCGTACATGTAGAGATTCCGGGGGTCGTCTTTTTCGCTGCTGTATTGCACGAGGAAGCCTCGCCGGAGGGGGTCTTCAATGAGCGAATACGGTAGCGACTTAAGGTGGTACAGTAGACGGCCATTAATTTCTATCGTTGTGAAATCATCTTCACGTATGCGAATTGTCGTTTCTTTCAAAATCATCGCTCCGACAAACGATCCCGTGTAACCCTCGCGATACCAAACGTGCTTAGAGCGAAAGCAAGAAACGGACATTGGGAATAGAAACGCATACTGATATGGATCTCGTTCGTCCTTTTCCGTCCATACCAGCGCGACGTCGCCGTACTCTTCGATTTTCTCGACGGGAAAAGTCATCCTATGCGTCCGGTCGGGGAATTCAACCGTCCTGCCGTCCTTCGCGACTCT
>JAJXVC010000071.1 GCA_021782295.1 bacterium
TCACGGACGTGCTGTTGGTCCTGCTCATCATCTTCATCATCCTTGCGTCGGTTACTAAAGAACCGCCGCTTCCTACGGCGTACAATAAAGATAAAGTCTCGCCGTCGCAGATCGTTGTTATCGTTGACGCGAAGAACCAGATTCAGATCGGCTCGAACACGATGCCGATTCAAGGCGCCAAGGCCGCCTTTCAGACGCTCGAAGACGCTGTCGGCGGGCACCTGAAAGACGTCATCATCAAAGGGAATCCGAAGGCGCACTTCGGGACGATCCTTCAGGTGATGGATGCCGCCAAATCGACTGGTTTGACGTATTTTGGACTTGCCAACCACGTGCAAGGTACGCCACAGGGAGTATCGCAGTAACCGATGGCCGTTCAAAAACCACCGCAACCCGACGATAAAAAGAAATCGCCGTTCCTAACGACCGGCGAACAAGCTCCCAATTTCCTTTGGATCGCGTTGATCTTCGCGCTCTTCCTGCACGCCATCTCGGCTCCGTTCTTCCCGAACCTCGCCAAGCCGCACGAGAGCACGAAAGTCGACAAGGTCTCGGTAGCGAAGAAGGCTCCGATCAAGGTGCCGACACCGCCGCCGCCGACGCCGACGCCGCCGCCAACGCCGACGCCGCCGCCGACGAAAGCAACGCCGCCGCCGAAACAGACCCCGACCCAGCCGCAGCTCAAGGTCAAGCTGGTTCACAGCCACAACACCGGAAGCGGTCCGAGTATGGCAAACCCCAACCCCAAGACGGGGACGCGGACCGGCACTCCTACGGGGCAAGGCACCGCTTCGCCATCGCCGACCGTCGCTCCGACGCTCGCCCCGGCTTGTGCGGTTCCGTATAAGGATGCAACCGTCAATCAAGTCTCGGCGCCGAACTATCCGTCGTCGGCGCAAGATGCAGGGTTCGGTTCCGCCGACGTCCCCGTCGTGGTGAAGTTGAGCGCAACCGGCTCGGTGATTTCGGTGAAACTCGTGCAATCGAGCGGCAACTTCGCGATCGATCGTGAGGCGAAACGCGCCGCACGCGACACTACCTACTATCCGAAGATCGTGAACTGTAAACCGGTCGCATCGGAGTATATCTTCGACGCACAGTTCCAGCCCGACTAAGGCAATCGGAGATCCTCGGCGAAAAGACGCTCTTGTGAGCGTCTTTTCCGTTTTCTTGGAGCGATGAACGTGCGGGCAAGAGGGCGCCGCTATCTCTGGTGGGCGCTTGCGTTATCGCTCGTCCTCCATATCGTCGCAGCGCTCTTCCTGCAGAAAAATCCGCTCGACTTGCGCTCGGGTGTCGCGCATATTACCGTGCAAGCGCTCCCGCGACCGATAACGATCGCGCGACGCACGCCGACTCCGCCGACGCCGCCCCCCACCCCGCCGCCGACACCACGGCCGCATACCCATGCGGTGCGCGTCACGCCGATCTCAAAGCAGAAGGGGGTGGGTGCCCGCGTCGCCGCTCCTCCGCCGGTCGCCACGCCGCGGCCTTTGCCGACGCCGCGCCCTTCGCCGACCCCTGCGCTCGCATGCATCGCACAGGGCACGCCGCCGCATCTGCTCGTCGAACCGACCGCTCCGGCGATCGACCCGGCGACGCGCGCTGAGCATACGAGCGGAACGAGTACGATCGAGGTCTTTGTCGATGCTCGCGGCCTCTTTCAGAATGCGACAATTCAGAGCAGTAGTGGGAATGCTGCGCTCGACGTCCTCGCGTTGCAGATGGCGAAGAACGCCGAGTACGCGCCGGCGACGAAGAACTGTCGCAATGTTGCGGGGACGATGCTGTTTCGGGTGGACTTTCAGGCCTGGTAGCGAGGCGCGCACGCAGTTGTCACGCCGAGTAGCTACCGGTGTCACGCCGAGTAGACCGCAAAGCGGTCGTATCGAGGCGCAGCGCCCTCGCGGCGCGCTCCTGCGCCTGCGCGCACCGCTCCTCGCTAGACGCTCGCGGCTCGGACAAGCAATGTCAGGGTCCTCGCCGCTCGCTTAATCGCTCGTCGGGTGCATCGCAGGCACTTTCGCGCTGCGCGGTCGTAATTTGTCGCGCCGAGTAGCTACCGGTGTCACGCCGAGTAGACCGCGAAGCGGTCGTATCGAGGCGCAGCGCATTGAGGATCGGGCCCTCGATACGCCGCGTTCCGCGGCTACTCGGGCTGACGACGGCGCTGAGGCGCTAAATCATCCCCATGTCGCGCAGAAGATTGAGCGTGTCGATATATCGCTGCACGTGGCGTCGCGTTGCATCGTCGAGTTCGAGGAAAGAGATGCCGGTGCGATAGCGCTGGAGCATCGCATCGAAACGTGACCAGCGTACGATCCCACGAAGGCGGAGTACCGGCGTTGCGTCTCCGCGCAATTCGAGTTGGATGGAGACCGGTGCATCCTTGACGAGCTCTGCGTTGGTGAGCATCGCCATTCCGCCGAGCGCGATATCGTAGGTTTCGGTAAACTCCGGGGCAAAATCGTCGCCGATACTATACGAAACGAGGAGCATATCGCCGACTCGCTCGAAGCGGCGGCTCTGTTCGTTCTCGATCTCCAATCGGTCACTCTCGCTCGTACCGGATTCCACGTTGTTGGGCCTTGGCCGAGAGAACCGGCAATCCTGCCGAGCGCTCTGTAACGGACGCGTTAAAGGCCGCGCGGAAAGCCTTGGCGTACTGTGGGGCGCGTGACACTCTTTCAGGCATTGATTCTCGCACTCTTACAGGGCACAACAGAGCTCTTCCCGGTCTCCAGTCTCGGCCACACGATTATCGTCCCTGCGCTTTTTCACTGGACGAATATCCATCGGAGCGATCCGACCTTTCTCCCGTTCGTCGTCACCCTCCATTTGGGCACGGCGCTCGCCTTGGTGCTTTTCTACCGCCGTGAGTGGTGGAAGATCGTCGGTGCGTTGCTTCGCAGCGTCATTCGCGGCAAGCTCAGCGACGATCCCCACGAGCGGCTCGGTTGGCTCCTGGTCGTGGGAACGATTCCGGTGGGAATACTCGGCCTGCTGTTGGAGAAAAGCGTGCGTGCCCTCTTTGCCAGCGCGCTGCTCGCATCGCTCTTTCTCATCGCCAACGGTGCGGTGATGTTTTTAGGTGAAGCATTACGGCGGCGGCAACTCGCCGTCGAGCATCGAACGAATCGCCCGCTCACGCGTCTTTCGTGGTTTCAGGCGGTGCTTGTCGGAGTCGGTCAGTCCTTTGCGTTGCTGCCCGGCATCTCTCGCTCGGGGGCGTCGATGGTAACGGGGCTGCTCTGCGACCTCGACCACGCCGATGCCGCTCGCTACTCATTCATGCTGGCGACGCCGGTGATCATCGCTGCATCGCTCTTAAAAGTCCCCGATCTCTTCAACGCCGGCGCGCATGTGGCGTTGGTGGAATCGTTGATCGGCGGCGTCGTTTCGGGGATCGCCGCCTATTTTTCGGTCGCGTTCCTCACTCGCTATTTTCGTTCGAACGACCTCCGGCCGTTCGGATGGTACTGCCTGCTGCTCGGACTTCTCGGCAGCATTCTCGCGTGGAAAGGAATCATCTCGTGAAGGTTCTCGGATTGCTCGTCGCGGTGCTCTTTTTTATTCTCGCGGTTCTCAGTTGGACCGGTACCTTTCAATCGGCGCTGATCTTCGGGCATAGCCCGATGCACAATTACAAGCACACCATTCTTTATGCGGTGCTCGGGGTACTCGCGTTACTCTGGGTGCGTTTTCAGGGAAGCGACGCTACGTCGTCGCGATGAGGTAGATCTCGCTGTCGTTGGGCGCGTAGCACTCGACCTTCGCCCGCGCGTTGCGGACGAGCGGCTCGATCTCCGCGAGGCGCGATTCATTGGTCGCGACGATGAGGAGCGGAAACTCACCCGCTTCCGAGAGAATGCCGGCGAGCGAGCGTTGATAGGCCGCCGGATCGCTCGATCGCGCGCCGAAGAGCGTGTCGCGGTATGCGTGCTCGAGCGTGAAGTAGGGGTTGCCCTGCCACCATGCCTCCCACATCCAGATGCGCGGATCGGCGTGGTGGAGTGCGTTGCGCGGAGGCGGCGCAAAGAGTAGCGCGTCGGCTTGTTGCCGTTCCAGTGTCTGCATGACGTCGCTCTGGCGGACGGTGTTGCGCCGCATGTTGCTCGCAACCCACCGTTCCGTCTGGCGAATGTAGTACCACGCGAGTTCGCTCGGCGGAAGGTCGGGCATCTCGTCGGGCTCTTGTGCCTTTTGCAGCCAATAGCAGAAGACGCGCCAGAGACCGAGAATTGCGAGCCCGGTCTGCCCGTCGCTACGAAGATTTCGTACGTTGTCAAACCACACGCCGAGATAGACGCACTGCTCCTCGGTAAAAAAGACGCCTTCCCATGCTTTGAAAAGGTCAAGGGCATAGATTCGGCCGGGAATCATTTCGACGATCTCGGCAACTTCGTGATCGCGAAGAATCGTCAGATCGTTGACGACGATGCCCTCACCGACGCGCACGAACCATTCGAGAACGTCGCCGCCGTGAACGGCGATGCCGTGGCGTTTGAGATAATTGAGATGGGTCGGCAACCCCATGAAGGGATCGACCAAACTCTTCGCTCCGTAACGCAGCAAGATTTCGTGGATCCGCGTCGGCGAGATGCGCCGCGTCCGTTCGTGAAGTTCGATCATACGTGCGCCTTTGCCGCATCGAGCACGGCGGTTACCACGCGCGGGTCGAAATGGGTGCCGGCCGCGCCGTCGAGTCGTTCGCCTGCGGTCGCGCGGCGAGCAGCAGGGCGTTCGCGGGTATCGATGTCGATTGCATCGTAGGCAATCGCGGTGGCAAGGATGCGCGCGCCGATGGGAATCGCATCGCGCCCGAGCCCGGCGGGTTTCCCGGTTCCGTCGAACCACTCGGCGCGCGCGGCGACGAGCGGAGCCGCAGCGGCAAGCGCCGGCAAATTCGCAAGCAGTCGCGCCCCTTCGCGCGCGTGCTCTGCGCGCCGCTCGAGGCCGAGCCGAACGAGGGGGTCGAGCGTACTCTCAAAGCTATCGTGGAGTTCGCCTGCCCCGAACGCGAGCGCGGCGATGCGCAGCGCTTCGATCTCGGCAGCGCTGCAACCTAAGAGGCGGGCGCTTCCTTCGGCGAGGCGCAGCACGTTGCGCGAGCGTCCCGGAACCCCGAGGTGCCGGTCGACGCGGTCGGCGATTTCGAGGAGAAGATCGCCGGGATGGCTCGATTCCGGATGCAATATGCCGCGCGGAAAGCTGAAGGGCTCCGCTTCGGCTCCGCTCTGATGGAACCACAACATGAATGCGCGCGCGTGTGCCGGAGCGAAGGTGCGCCCCGCTTCCTCGGCAATGCTTGCGAGCGCTTCCTCCGGTTCGTTCGCACGAACGAGTCGGTCGGCGAGCGCGAGTGCGACCGAGGGAACGGGAATGCCGTTCCAGCGCAGTTGGTCGGGGAATCCGGTGCCGTCCCAGGCCTCGCTTTGCCAGCGGACGATATCGGCGACCGCCTCCGGAATCGCGCCGATCGCCGCGCAGATGCGTGCCCCCGAGGCGGGAATATCCCAGCGCTCCATCGTCGCAAGGCGTTCGGGAAGATCGCTATCGCGCACCAACGCAGGGTTCCCGAGCGAACCGACGGCGTGCATCAGCCCGGCGATCGCGACGGCATCGAGAAGCCGTTCGTCAACATCGAGGGCGACGGCGATCGAGCGCGCAAATGCAGCCTTCCGCAACGAAAAGCCAAAAGCCAGCTCGGCGGCTGCATCTCCGATTGCTCCGTAGTACGTTAGCACATCGGCGAGCCGATCGAGCGCGACCCGAGGATCGCCGTCTGCTTCCTGGAATAGCGCCATTAGCGACCCTCTTTGACGATTGACGTGCCGAAACCCTCACACTTAAACACCGACGGAGCTATTTCGATGGTCGACGTCGGCAAGAAAGCAACGACCGAACGCTTCGCCCGTGCCGAGGCGTTCGTTCGCCTCGCTCCCGATGCGGCGGAATCGCTCCGGACGGCCATGGGACCGAAGGGGGATGCCTTCGTCACGGCTCAAATCGCCGGCATTATGGCCGCAAAGCAGACCGCAAACCTGATTCCGCTGGCGCACCCGGTCGCGCTGAGCCACATCGCGGTCACCTTGACGTGGGCGCAGCCCGACCGCTTGCGGATCGAGAGCGAGGCACGCACCTCGGGGCAGACCGGCGTTGAGATGGAAGCGTTGATGGCTGCGAATCTCGCCGCGCTGACGATCTACGATATGTGCAAAGCGCTCGATCGGGCGATCGTCATCGAAGGGGTACGCTTGCTGGAGAAACGCGGCGGGAAGAGCGGCACGTGGATCGCCGGGGAGTGAAGTACCGCATTGCGTGCATCGTGCTCTCCGATCGCGCGGCCGCGGGGGAACGCGAGGACGGCTGCCTTCCGATCTTTCGCGAGCGCCTCGAGCCGATCTACGAAATCGTGCGCGCCATCGTCCTGCCCGACGATCCGGCGGCGCTGCAAGCCGAGCTCATCGATCTCGCCGATGGGGAGCGTGCGGACTGCATTCTCACCAGCGGCGGCACCGGGCTCGCTCCGCGCGATCGCACGCCGCAGGCGACTGCCGCGGTCCTCGACTACGAAGTTCCCGGGATCGCCGAAGCGATTCGCGCCGCAGCGCTGCCCCGCGTGCGCACGGCGATGCTCTCGCGTGCGATGGCGGGGGTGCGGCATCGCACGCTGATCGTAAATCTTCCCGGTAGCCCGCGCGCCGTTACGGAATCGCTCGACGTCCTGTTACCGACGTTACCCCATGCCATGGAACTACTTTCGGAGCGACCGACCGATCACTCATGACGTTTGAAGAGGCGGAGCGTTATTTGCTCGCAAGCATCGGCGAGCATCGCTCCGGACACACCAATTATGGGTTAGAACGTATGACGGCGTTGCTGGAGATGCTCGGCGATCCGCATCGGCAATATCCCGTCGTGCATATCGCGGGCACCAGCGGCAAAGGCTCGACGGCGACGATGATCGAGCGCGCGTTGCGACGGCACGGGCTGCAGGTCGGCCTTCATGTCAAGCCGCACCTGCAATCGATGACCGAGCGCGCCCGTATCAACGGTGTGCCGATTGCGCGCGAGCGTTTCGCCGAACTTTTCTCGGAGATGCTTCCCGCCGTCGAGAGTATCGCGGGGCGCTACGGTGCAGCGAGCTACTACGAGATGCTGCTTGCACTGACGTTCCTCTACTTCGCGCGTGAGGCGGTCGATGTCGCGGTGATCGAAGTGGGTTTGGGTGGGCGGCTCGACGGAACCAATGTCGTCTCGCCGACCGTCTGCGCGATTACGAGCATCGGTTACGACCATCAGGAAATTCTCGGTGATACGCTCGACGCGATCGCTGCAGAAAAAGCCGGGATCGCGAAGCCCGGCATTCCGCTCGTCAGTGCGGTAACGGAGGAACCCGCGCGTTCGACGATCGCGACGATCTGTGCGCGGGTCGGTGCACCGCTGATCGAAAGTGCGACCAGTGCGCGCGTCGAGGAGATTGAGATCGACGCGTTCGCGCAGCGCTTTACCATACGGACCGCGTCGGAGCGCTATCGCATTCGCTTGCCGATTTTAGGCGGCTTTCAGCGGACGAATGCCGTCACTGCCGTGCTGGCGTTGGAAGCCTTGCCGTCCGCATTGCGCCCGAGCCATCGCGAGATCGAGGAAGGCTTGGCGGAGGTTCGTATTCCCGGACGCATGGAGATTTTTCCGGGCGCACCCTCGGTGCTCTTCGATATCGCACATAACGAACAGAAGGCGCGTTCGCTCGCCGATGCGTTGCGCGAACGCTTCGGCGGGAGCGCGCAAACCTTCGTGATCGGCGTTGGGGAAAGCAAAAATGCGCGGGCGATTCTCGCTGCTTTCGCGCAACCGGAAAGCTATTTCGTGCTCACATCCTTCCACGCCGACGGACGCCCGGCGCGCGCCCCCGAATATCTCGCGCGGATCGCTGAGGAGTTGGGAGTTGCCAACGAATGCTGCGACGACCCCGGCGAAGCCCTCGCGCGCGCGCGCGAACGCGCCGGCGCCTCCGGCATCGTCGTCGTTACCGGATCGACCTTCGTTGTCGCCGCGCTGCGCCCGGGAGTTCTCGGATCGCAACCGAGTCTCTCGTCGATCCGATGAGCGAGGCAGCGATGCGTTTCGGCAACCGCAGCTTCGTGCGCGGTACGCGAACGTTCGTCATGGCGATCCTCAACGTCACCCCCGATTCGTTCTCCGGCGACGGCCGGCTCGCGCTGCAGGAGGCCATGGAGCGTGCGGTCGCGCAGCACGATGCGGGTGCCGACACGATCGATATCGGTGGTGAATCGACGCGCCCCGGACACGCGCCGGTCGCCGTCGCCGAGGAGTTGGAGCGGGTGCTCCCCGTCGTGCGTGCGGTGCGCGAGCGCTTTCCCGATTGGCCGATCTCGATCGATACCTTCAAACCCGAGGTCGCGCGCGCCGCGCTCGCTGCCGGCGCAGATTGTGTGAATTCGATCTGGGGTGCGAGCGATGAAATGCTCGATCTCGCCCTGGAGAGCGAAGCCTCGATCGCAATCATGCACAATCGCGAGCACCTCTACGATGGGGAGATCGTCGACGAAGTCCTTCGTTCGTTGCTCGCCGATGCCGTCCGCGCGCACAAACGGGGCATTCCGATGGATCGCATCTTGCTCGATCCCGGCATCGGCTTTGGGAAGACGCCGGAGCAGAATGT
>JAJXVC010000072.1 GCA_021782295.1 bacterium
CTCGAGATTCGGCGGGGTTCGGTTCGTAAGAGCCGAACCCCGTCGCTATGTCGGTTCTACGTGCGGATGCGGCAGCGATTGCAAGGGCGGCCGCCGCGCTTGGCGCCGGTGACTGCGTTGCTTTCCCGACCGAGACCGTTTACGGCCTCGGAGCAGTCGCCTTCGATGCGCGCGCCGTCGCAAAAATTTTCGAAATAAAAGCGCGTCCGACATTCGATCCGCTGATCGTCCACGTGCTCGATAGGGCGATGCTCGATCGCGTCGTGCGCGCGGTTCCGCCGCTCGCCGCGCAGCTCGCGGATCGATTTTGGCCCGGTGCGCTCACGCTGGTGCTGGCAAAACGCGCGGAGATTCCAGGGATCGTCACTGCGGGGCTCGAGAGCGTGGCGGTGCGCATGCCCGCGCACCCGGTCGCGCGCGCGCTGCTCGCTGCGGTCGATGCACCGATCGCTGCGCCGAGTGCGAACCCCTTCGGGCGTCTGAGCCCGACGAATGCCGAACACGTGCGCGCGCAACTCGGTGCGCGCGTCGAGATCGTGCTCGACGGCGGCGCAGCGCCGCTGGGCATCGAATCGACGATCGTCGCCTTCGACCCCGCGCCGACGCTGCTGCGCTACGGTGCCATCGCGCGCGAAGCGATCGAAGCCGAGATCGGCCCGCTGCTCGATGCGACCGCCGCGAGCGGTGCAGCGCCGCAAGCGCCGGGGCAGTTGCTTCAGCATTACGCGCCGCGCACGCCGATTCGCGTCGTCGACGAATTGCCGCCGCGCGAGCAGCGCGCCCGCGCTGCCTATCTTGGGTACAGGAGCGGTGCGGAGGGTTACGCCGCGCAACGCGTGCTCTCAACCGGCGGCGACGAACGCGAAGCGGCGGCGCATCTCTTCGAATATCTGCACGAACTCGACGCACTCGCGCTCGAGCGCATCGACGCCGCGCGCGTTCCAGCGCATGGGCTCGGTGCGGCGATCGCCGATCGCCTCGCGCGCGCGAGCGCGCGATGAGCGCACCGAAGGTCGTCGGCGACCGCGAGCGCAGGCTCGCTTTTCTCGCGCTGCTGGTGTTGGCGTTCGCGTGGGGGCTGAACTGGGTCGTCATGAAGGTTGCCGTCGCCTACGCACCGCCGCTGGTCTTTGCCGCGGTGCGCATGATCGGCGGCGGCATCGTGTTGCTCGCGCTCTGCGCCTGGCGTGGGCGCGGCGTGCGGCCGCAACATCTCGCGACCTATATTTGGGTCGGGCTCTTCCAGACGGCGGCATTCATGGCGCTGGTGATGTTGGCGATCGCGATCTCCGGAGTGGGAGCGATCTCGACGCTCGCCTATACGATGCCGCTCTGGGTCGCGCTCGCCGGGGTCGTTGTTCTCGGCGAGCGTCTGCACCCGTTGCAAGTCGCGGCGCTCGCACTCGCGATGCTCGGCATCGCCGCGATCGTCGGCTTCGACCATCTCGGTCGCGCGGGCTACGCCGATCTGCTCGCGTTGCTCGCCGGCATCGCCTGGGCGATCGGCGTACTCCTCACCAAGCGGCTTGCCAATCGCGTCACCATCGACGTGATCGAACTCACGACCTGGCAGATGCTCGCCGGCGGCATCGCACTGGGCATCATCGCCTTCTTCGTGCCGCACGGAGCGACGCACTACACGCTTGCGTACATCGGTGCGCTCGCCTATAACATCTTCATCGCGACGGCGCTCGCCTACGTCCTCTGGGTCTACGTGCTCGACCGTTTACCGGCGCGCGATGCGAGCATGGGCGTGTTGACCAATCCGATCGTCGGCATTATCGCCGCCTGGTTTTTTCTCGGTGAGGTGCCCTCGGCGAGCGTCGACTGGGGCATTGCGTTGACGCTGGCGGGGCTCGGATTGATGGCCTACGCCGATCGCGCCGGAGCGAAATGAACACCGCGGCGAAGGCGCTGCGCAAGCGCGTGCCGCGCGCAAAACTCTGTGCATGGGACGATGCGCTGCGCAGCGAGGATCCGCTCGCGACGATCCGTCGCCAAGAAGCGAACCGTATTCCGGGATTACTGCCGATTCGCCATCAACGGATGCGCCGCGATCCCTTCGGCTTTCTGCGCGGCTCGGCGGCGGTCGCCGCAAGCGATTTTGCAGCGCTCCGCGTGACCGGATTGCGCGCCCAGATCTGCGGCGATGCGCACGTACTGAATTTCGGAACCTTTGCGACTCCGGAACGGCACCTCGTCTTCGACCTCGTCGATTTCGACGAGACGCTGCCGGGAGCATGGGAATGGGATATGGCGCGCCTCTGCTCGAGTCTCGTCGTTTTCGCCGCGTCGGTCGGCATTCGCAGCGATCGCGCCGCCGATGCCGTCATTGCGGCGGCGAATGCGTATCGCGAAGCGATGCTCGCCTATGCAGCGCTCGACCCGCTTGAGATTTGGTACGACCGTATCGATCTCGATCCGCGTCTCGCCGACGATATAAAAATGCACGAATCGGCGAACGGGATCGTACCGCTGGTCGAAACGCGCGATCTGCGCCCGCCGCGTTTTGCCGACCGGCCGCCGCTCTTCCGGCGGCTCCGCCATGCCGACGAACGGGTCGAACTCGCGCACGGCATCCTGCGATCCTATCGCGCCTCGCTGCCCGAACATCTGCGCGCGCTCTTCGACCGCTATCACAGCGTCGATATGGCGCTCAAAGTCGTCGGCGTCGGCAGCGTCGGAACGCTCTGTTTGGTGGTGCTGCTGCTCGCCGACAGCGATCGACCGTTGCTCTTACAGATCAAAGAAGCGCAGCGCTCGGTACTCGAGCGGGTCTTCGGTTTGAGCCGCTTCGCGCATCACGGCGAGCGCGTTGTCGTCGGCCAACGGCTCATGCAGGCGGCAAGCGATCTTTTTCTCGGCTGGAGCAACGACGGCGACCGCGATTTCTACGTGCGCCAGCTCCGCGATATGAAGGGTTCGCTCGATACCACCAACATTCGCGCCGCGACGCTGATTCGCTACGCGCGGCTCTGCGGCAAAACGCTGGCGCGCGCGCACGCTCGCTCCGGAGAGCCGCGCGCGATCGGCGGTTATTTGGGGAACAGCGCGGAGTTCGAGGAAGCGATGCTGCGCTTTGCGCTCGCCTACGGCGTGCGTTGCGAGCGCGATTACGCGGCGTTCGTCGCGGCCTGCGCGCGCGGCGAGTTCGCTTTCGAAGAATAAAAACGCGTTAACAACATCGCGTTGCCGACGACGAAGAGGCTCGATGCACCCATCGCGCCGGCGGCATAGATCGGCGAAACGATGCCGAAGGCCGCCAGCGGCACCAGCGCGACGTTGTAGGCGAGTGCCCAGAAAAAATTCATCGCGATCGTGCGCATGGTCGCGCGCCCGATCTCGATCGCCTCGACGATCGCTGCGGGATCGTCGCGCAGCGCCGCGGTTCCCGCCGTCTCCAGCGCGACCGCCGCCCCGGCACCCATCGCCATGCCGACGTTTGCCAGCGCAAGCGCAGGCGCATCGTTGATGCCGTCGCCGAGAAACGCGACGCGCGCGCCGCCCTCGCGGAGCTTGCGCACGAGTTCGCCTTTCTGCTCGGGTAAAAGCTCTGCATAGACGCGTTCGATCCCGCAGGCGGCGGCGATCTGCGTGGTGACGCCGAGTGCATCGCCGCTGGCGAGCGCGACGACGATTCCGCGCGCGGTGAGCCGCGCGACGATACTGCGCGCATCCTCGCGCAGCGGGTCGGCGATGCGAATGCGCCCGAGTACGCGTCCGTTTTCTGCGACGAAGAGCGCGCTCTCGGCGCTCGGCGCTTCGAGCGACGGCGGCAACGCGATGCCGCGTTCGCCGAGAAATGTTGCGCTTCCGACGATCACCGCTGCATCGCCGACGATTGCGACGAGGCCGCGGCCGCGCACCGCGGTGACTTCACGCGACGGCGGAATTTCAAGCGCACGCGCGCGCGCCGCGCGCACGATCGCGCCGGCGAGCGGATGTGCGGAGGCGATCTCGAGCGCCGCTGCGAGTGCGAGCACGTGCTGCTCCTCGCCGGCGAAGGTCTCGATGCCGACGACCTCCGGGTGTCCGCGCGTCAGCGTTCCGGTTTTATCGAAGACGACGGTGTCGACACTCGCAAGCCGTTCGAGCGCGTCGGCATCTTTCACGAGTATGCCGTGCCGCGCAGCGACTCCGACACCGGCGACGATCGCGGTCGGCGTTGCAAGGCCGAGCGCGCAGGGGCAGGCGACGACGAGCACGGCGACGGCGGCGATGAGTGCTTCGGCGGGCGTGTGATGGGTGATGAGCCAGCCGATTAAGGTGACCGCGGCGATAGCAAGAATCGTTGGAACGAAGACCGCCGCAACGCGGTCGGCGGTGCGCTGCACCGGCGGTAAACTGCCCTGCGCGCGAGCGACGACCTCGGTAATATGGGCGAGCGAGGTGCCCGCGCCGACCGCCGTCGCGCGCACCAAGAGCGCGCCGTCGCCGTTGAGCGTCCCCTGTTCGACCCGATCTCCCGCCCCCACTTCGACCGGCATGCTCTCGCCGGTGAGCATCGAGCGATCGATCGCGCTTGCGCCTTCGACGATCTCGCCGTCGATGGGAATGCGTTCGCCGGCGGCAACCGCAACGGTATCGCCGACGCGTAGGAGATCGGCGTCGATCTCTTCGCGCGTGCCGTCGCTGCGAACGCGCACGGCGCGGGGCGGACGGAGTGCGAGCAACGCGCGCAATGCCTGCGAACTACCGAGCTTCGCGCGCGCTTCGATATATTTCCCGATCGAGATCAACGCGATGATCGCGGCGACTGAATCGAAATAGGTCGGTACGCCGCGCGCAAAATTGACGTAACTGAGTGCGAGCGCAGCGGTCGAACCCAACGAGACCAATGTATCCATCGTCGCGCTCCGCTCGCGCAGCGCGAGCCAGGCGCCGCGGTGAAAACGCGCGCCGAAGAACAACCAGATGCCGGTCGCGAGCCCCGCTTGAAGCGCATCATCGCCCGGGAAGCGTTGCGGCAGCATCGCGAGCGCGACGACGACGGCGGCGACGGCGCTCCACGCAACGAGCGCGCGCGCTTGCGTCTGTAATTCGGCGGCTCGCTCGCGCGTTGCCGTCTCTTCGTCGGGTGCGAGCTGCGCGCGATAGCCGGCGCGTTCGACCGCGGCGATGAGATCGGCGAGCTGCGTGTTCGGTTCGAAGGCAACGCTCGCTCGTTCGGTCGCGAGATTGACCGAGACGTCATCGACGCCCTCGACGCGCCGCAACGCACGCGCGACGTGGCTGACGCACGAGGCGCAGGTCATGCCGCCGATGGAGAGCTCGATGCGCTCCTCGGCGTGCGTGGTGGTCATGCCAGGGCGTATCCCGCTTCGTCGAGCGCCGCGGCGATCTTCTCCCGATCGACCGCGCCCTCGCTCTCGAAGTGCGCGCTGTGGTGCGCGAGATCGACCTCGACGTTGCGGAGGCCGGGAAGCGCCTCGAGCGCCTCCTTAACGTGGCGGGCGCAGTTCTGACAGGTCATTCCGGTAACTTCAATCGCTTGCTTCATCTTCGTGCAGCTCCCTTCGTTGCTGTCTATCCAGCATAACCACCGCCGGGTTGCAAGCGAGCGACCTTGGTCGTCTCAGCCTTGCCTCACTGCGGGAGATGCGGTACAACGATTCTATATGATGCGTACCACCCGGTGGGCGCGCGGGCTGGTCGCCCTCGCCCTGGTGACCGCCTGTATCGGCGCCACCGCTCCCGATACACACCTGACGCGGCGCGTTGCCGACGATGTTCGCGAGGCCTTTCACCTGCTCTCCACCGTGCCGTTTCGGCCGCTCTCCGCGCAGCGTTTACTCGACGTCGCGAGGCACGAGCTCGAAAAGCGAGCGAAAGAGCGCGGCGTGGTACTCTCGCTCTTCCCTGCGACCGCATCGACGCCGGTGGCGAATGTCGCGACGCTCGACGACGAGATCGAAACGATTGCCGGGTTGACGCACGAAGATGCTCGCGCCGACGCCTATGCCGCCATTCGCGCGATGGCCGCAGCCTTTCACGATCCCTATACGGTTTTCTGGGATCCGCAACAGATGTTGTCGTTCGAACACGAACTCGACCCGAAACGCACCGTCGGCGTCGGGATCGAACTCCGGCGCGCGCGCGCGGGGATCGTCGTCGCTTACATCGTTCCCAATACACCCGCCGACAGCGCGGATATTCGCATCGGCGATCGGTTGACGCAGATCGATGGGAAAAGCACGCGCGATCTCGGGAGTGCCGCCGCCGAACGGCTCTTCTCCGGAAAAGTCGGCAGCCCGGTCTCGATGACGATCGAACGGAGCGGCGAGCATGCGCGCACGTTGACGCTCGACCGCGCGCTCTATCGCCCGCCGACGGTGACCGACCGCATGCTGCCCGATCGCATCGGCTACGTTGCGGTGAGCGCGTTCGGTGAGGCGACGCCCGAAGAGTTCGGAGGCGCGCTGAATCGGCTCGTCGCCGCCGGCGCTCGCGGGTTGGTGTTGGATCTGCGCAACAACGGCGGCGGATTCGTTTCGTCGGCGGTCGAGATCTCCTCGGATTTTCTCGGGCGAGAACCGTTGATGGTGATCGAACGACGCGACCGCGCACCGACGACGATCCGCGGTGAGAACGATGCGCCGGTGCGCCTGCCGATGATCGTGTTGGTGAACGGCAATACCGCATCGGCATCGGAGATCACTGCCGGAGCGCTGCAAGACGATCGCGCCGCCGAACTGATCGGGACGCAGACGTTCGGGAAAGGCGTCATGCAAGAACTCGACCCGCTGCGCGACGGCGCCGCGTTGAAAATAACGACCGCGCATTACTTGACGCCGTTGCATCGCGATATCAACAAGCGCGGGCTCACGCCGAACATTCGCGTCTCGGGAGCGCAGGTGCGGCGCATCGGCGAGATCTCGCGCGATCCGCAGTTGCAGGCGGCGATGCATGCGTTGCTCGCACAACTCGTCGCTCGCAGCCATACACCGCGCTGATGCAGTACGCCGTCGCCTATGCGCTCAGTAGCGCAGCCGGTCTGCGGGCGCTCTTCGCCCTCGCCGTCGCTTCGCTCGCCGTGCATGCGGGATGGTTCCACCCTCCGGCGGCTCTCGCGTGGCTTGATTCGTGGCCGGTGACGGTGACGTTGCTCGTGCTTGCGGTGCTCGAACTCCTTGCCGATAAAGTGCCGCTACTCGATCACAGTCTCCATGTTGCGCAAAGCGTGCTAAAACCCGCAGTAGCGGCGATCTTGGTTGCCGGATCGCTGCATGGGTTGCCGGGCCCTGCGCTCGTTTCGCTCGTCATTCTCGGCGCGCTCAATGCGTTGGGCATTCACGCCGCCGCCGCGAGCGGGCGCGGCGTATCGACGAGCGTCACCGGAGGTTTTGGAAACCCGATCGTTTCGCTATTGGAGGATATTGCCGCGCTCGGACTCACCGTGACGGCCTTTCTCACCCCATGGCTCGGAGTGATTCTCGCCGTCATCGTCGGCGCGATCGCGATCCGCGTACTCGTGGGGGTACGAGCAATGCTCTTCGCGAAGGCACGCGCGAACGTGGGCGATTAGCTCAGCTGGGAGAGCGCCTCCTTTACACGGAGGATGTCGGCGGTTCGAGCCCGTCATCGCCCACCATGTTCCCGTGAAGAGATTACTTCGGTGCGAACCACCGTTCTTTGCGTATGATACCGATAGAATAAAGAAATCCAGCGACGATCAATCCAAATGCTGCATAGCCGAGGAGCATTTGATCGCGTTCGAAGAAAAACAATACCAGACATGCGGTCACCCACACTGCAGAGAACGATGCTGCGGTTCGAATCCAAAAAGATTCGCGAATCGTTGTCGCCAAAATGACGACCGACGCGGCAAGTTGGAATATATCTGATAGAACGATCCAGATCAGGACCGAAGGTGGGAGATGCATAAATATCTGCTGCGAGGCCTTTCCGGTTCAGCGGTGCTCTGACTTTGACATCCGCGCGATCAATTCATCGGCGATCTTCGAGGGAACACCATACTGCGATTCAAGATAGCGTGGATCGTCTATCGAGCCACCGCCCATGCCGAGTACGTGCCAAGACCCGTTCTTCAGACGCAGCAGCGCTTCTCCTCCGCCCTCTCCGGCGATCCAATCAACGAGCGCATAGTTTCCGGCGATAGCGATCGGTGCGACGGTCGGAGTGATGACGAATTGCTGCACGGTTCGGGCATACCTGATAACGGTTTCGGCGACAAGCGCTCGTCGAGCGGAGCCTCCGGGTTGGTGTGCCCTCAATGCAGGGTGCGCGCTCGCTCGGGGGCCGGTCGCGACCATGCTGATTCCCAAAAAAACGAACGCGAACAGAAAACCGATTCCGCGGCGCACGACCGACGGCGTCATGGTGTAACTCCCTCTCTTGGCGCCGTGCAGAGCGCCGGCTTCCGTGTTAGCGAAGAAAACGAATCGTGAACGGATACGCGTAGGCTTCGCCGTTCGCAGTCTTGATGGCGGCGACGATTGTCAGCGCAATGTCGATGATCCCGAGCACCATCATCAGCGGAATGCCGATCACGATAAACACGAGCAAGAACGAACAGAGCAGATAGATCGTCATCGATATCTGAAAGTTCAGCGATTCTTTTCCGGTGCTGTCGGCCAGCGGCGATGTGTCGCGCTTCATCAACCAGACGATCAACGGCCCGATTAGGTTGCCGAACGGAA
>JAJXVC010000073.1 GCA_021782295.1 bacterium
AGGGCGTCGACCACATCTCGCTTTTCGGCCAATCGCTTCCCGCGCAGCTTCCGCCGGGCATCACGCCCGGTGATACGCTCGCGCTCCAAGTAACGGGCTTTTCGCCGACACAGATTTTCGTGCGGAATCTCGGCGCGATCGATCCGCAGAATCCGCCGGCGACCGCGAACGTCGAGCTTCCCGCGAACAACGCTCAATTGCCCGCGCAGGCGGCACCGCTCGCGCGCGGGGCGGCAGCGAATGTGCCCGCCGCAAACGTGCCCGCTGCAAACGTGCCCGCTGCGGCTGCGCAAACGGAGAATCTCGCAAGCAACGCCGCGGCGCAGAGCGCGCGCAGCGCAATTGCACCCCCGGTCGAAGTTTTTGTCGCCGCTTCGGTGCAGCCGGCGCGACGAGAAATGCCGACCGCGTCGACGCAAGAACCCGTGCTACGCGAAGGCGCAACTCCGGCGGAGAGCGCTGCGCCGACAGCGAGGACGACGAGCGCCCCGAGCGGCGGGGCGCAACCGCAAAGTGCGCAAAGCGCCGGTGAACCGGGCGTACCTGCGCCGAACGTGCAACCGAACCTGCAACAGTCGGGCACCGATCCGATGGCGGCATCGGAGCTCGAAGCGCGCCTTGCCACCGCTCGCGGCGCACGGATTCTCCCGCGTCCACCCGAGATCCAACAAGCGGCGACGGAGTCGCCGGTTCGTACGAATGCGCCGATCCTCGCGCGCGGAACTCCGCTGGAATCGCCTCCGCCGCCGATCTCGATGCGCGGCGCTCCGTCGGCGGCGGAAACGCCGCTCGCGAACGGCGCGTCACAACCGCTCGGCGAAGAAGAACAACTGCTCGCACGGCTCGACGTCCCGGCGACTCCCGCGATGATCGTCGCAGCGCGCCAATCCGCAAACGCACCGCAATTACTGGCGACGGCGTTCGCGCGCGCGCAAAGCGTGCTGGCACGGTTGGTCGCGCAACCCGCCGTGACCACGGTGCGCAGCACGATGGCCTTCGTCTCGACACTCGACCCGGCGAATGCCGTCGCATTACCGCAGCAACTCGCGGCGTACGTGCGTACGATTCTCGGCTCGACGGAGGCTGCGCTCGCGACGCTTGCCAAGAATCTCGCCGCGCTCGAACCGACGGCTGCTGCAAATGCCGTCGCGCAGAGCGGCGCGCCGAACGCCGCGGCGAACCCGATGCCGTCGTTTGCGGAGGCCGCACGTATTGCCGCAGCGATGCAGCATCCGAACGAGGGCGCGGTGCCCGCTGCGCCGGTGGTCGCCTCACCCGCGAACGAAGCTGCGGTGCTCTCCGCGCAAAATACATTGAACCAAGATGTGAAGAGCGCGCTCGTCGCGCTCGCACAGGACCCGCAGAGTGCATCGGTTCCCGGTGCCGCGAGCGTACTCGGCAACGCCGTCACCGCGATTAGCGCAGCACAGATCCACCTGTTGGCAGCGAATGTAAACGCCGATCCGCGGACGTTGATCGTACCGCTTCCCGTCTTCTTTCGCGACGGGGGTTCGCCGACGCAACTGCGCATCGGTCGCGATGCACCGGGAACGAAAAAAGCGATGGATGCCGATAATTTCACGCTCGGATTCTTGCTCGATACGAAAACGCTCGGAACCGTCGCGATCGAAGTCGAGACAAGCGGACGTGCCGTCAGCGTGAAGGTTAAAACCGAACGCGATGGTGCGGCGAAACGTTTTCGCGAGGCCTTCGGTGTGCTGCGCGATCGATTCGAATCGTTGCGCTATCGCATCGCCGGAATGAACGCCGCGGTTGCTGCGCGCAGCATGCCCGGCACTGCGGTAAAGAAGAACGCGGAGGGGCCTGCACCGAAGCAGCAGCTCGACGCGCAAGCGTGAATCGATTCTTCGATTTCCGCAAGCGTCGTTTCACGCGTCCGGCCGCGGCGGCGCTGCAGTACGATCCCCTCAAACCCGCTCCGCCCGTTGTTCTCGCCTCGGGAAAGGGGCGCGTTGCCGAAGAGATTCTCCGCATCGCCCACGAGCGCGGGATTCCGCTGGTCGAAGATGCTGCGCTCGCCGAGGCGCTCTCGCGCCTCGAGCTCAACGAAAGCATCCCGCCGGAGCTCTATGCAGTCGTCGCGGAGGTCCTGGTCTTTGTCTATCGGCTCGATATGCAAACCGGCTAAAATCGAACAGGAGTTCGATAATTTGCTCCGAAAGCGCCGCTCATGAGTTGGATTGGTCGCCTCGGCGATCGGCTGAAAAAAGCGGGGCGCAGCTTCGCTGGGGTCCTCGCCCTCGGAGGCTCGGAGCGCCCGCTCGACGCGGAGTTCTGGGATGAGTTCGAAGAGGCACTTCTCGCCGCCGATCTCGGCGTCGGAACGACCGAGCGCATTCTCGCGGGCTTGAAGACGGTCGCCCGACAGGAGGGATGGCGGAACGCCGGCCAGGCGATCGAGCGCTTTCGGCGTGATGTCGAGCGCTTTCTCGACCTTCCCGATGCGCCGATTCCCCTCGATGGGAAGCCGAGCGTCGTCCTCGTCGTCGGGGTCAACGGCACCGGAAAGACGACGAGCATCGGCAAACTTGCGGCGCGCTATACCGCACAGGGGAAGCGCGTGCTGCTCGTCGCCGGCGATACGTTCCGTGCCGCCGCCGCCGATCAGTTGGCGATTTGGGCCGAACGCAGCGGCGCGCAGATCGTGCGTGGTCCGGAGAACGGCGACCCGGCGGCGGTCGTCTTCGATGGAATCAGCGCGGGCATCGCTCGCGGCGTCGATCTCATCTTCGTCGATACCGCCGGACGCCTGCAGACCAAGAACAACCTCATGGAAGAGCTGAAGAAAATTCGCCGCGTGACCGAGCGCGCGTTGGGGCGCGCTCCCGACCGCACCTTGCTGGTCGTCGATGCGACGACCGGGCAGAACGCGATCTCGCAAGCGATACTCTTCCATGAAGTGACCCCGCTCGATGGCCTGATCGTGACCAAGCTCGACTCGACCGCGAAGGGCGGCGTCGTCCTCGGCATCGTCGAGCGCATCGAACGCCCGATCTCCTATGTCGGTCTCGGTGAGGCGATCGATCAACTCGAACCCTTCGACGCACGAGAATTTGTGACGGCCCTCTTCAACCCGCAATAACGAGTGCCACCCCCTTGGCAGAGTGCCCATCTAGAGTGAATGAAAGAACGGATCGTAATTTCCAGCATCGTGAGAAAGAAAGAGAGAACCGAGATGGCTTCCCAAGACGATCGACAGATAGCCCTCGCAAATGCCCTCGCTCAGATCGAGCGGCAGTTCGGCAAGGGTTCGATCATGAAAATGGGCGAGATTCAGGAGCGAATGGCGTACGACGTCGTTCCCAGCGGAAGTATCGCACTCGATCTTGCCCTCGGCGTCGGCGGTTTTCCGCGCGGTCGCGTCGTCGAGATCTACGGCCCGGAGTCGAGCGGTAAAACGACGCTCGCGCTCCACGCGATCGCCGAAGCCCAGAAGACCGGCGGAACGGCGGCCTTCGTCGACGTCGAACACGCGCTCGATCCGAACTATGCCGCGGCGCTCGGCGTCGATCTCGATAATTTGCTGGTCTCGCAACCCGATACCGGCGAACAAGCGCTCGAGATCGCCGAGATGCTCGTACGCAGCAACGCCGTCGATGTCGTCGTGGTCGACTCGGTCGCCGCGCTCGTCACCAAAGCCGAGCTCGAAGGTGATATGGGGGATGCGCATGTCGGCCTTCAAGCGCGCTTGATGTCGCAGGCACTGCGAAAATTGACCTCGGCGATTTCGCGAAGCAAGTGCATCATGATTTTCATCAATCAGTTGCGCGAAAAAGTCGGCGTCATGTTCGGGAATCCCGAGACAACCTCCGGCGGACGCGCGCTGAAGTTCTATGCTTCGATCCGTCTCGACGTTCGGAAGCTCGAACAGATCAAGATCGGCCAAGAAGTCGTCGGTTCGCGCACGCGCGTCAAGGTCGTCAAGAACAAAGTTGCGCCTCCGTTCCGACAGGCGGAGTTCGACATTACCTACGGTCACGGGATTTCGAAGATGGGTTCGATTCTCGATATTGCACTCGAGCGCAACATCGTCGGTAAGAGCGGCTCGTGGTACACCTACGGCGAGCAACGCGTCGGGCAGGGACGCGAGAACGCGAAGAGCTTCCTCGAAGAGCATCCGGAGATCGCCGGCGAGATCGAGGGCAAGATTCGCGAAGAGCTCGCCGCACTCACCTCGCGGAACGGCACTGCCGTCGAAGCGGTAGAAGCGCCGACCGAATAGTCGGTGCAGGCCTATGCGGCGGCGCTTGGGCTTCTTGCGCGGCGTCGCCTGAGCGAAGCGCAGTTACGCACCAAACTCGAGCGTCGCGGCTACGATGATGATGCGATCGCCGATGCGGTCGCGCGTTGTAAAACCGAGCGCTACCTCGACGATGCGCTCTTCGCCGCGCTCTACGTCGAACGTGTGCGCGATGCGAAGGGCGATCGGCGTCTCGTCGGCGAGTTGCTGCGCCGTGGGCTCGACGCGGAATGCGCGCAGCGTGCCGTCGCCGAGGCGTCGCTCTCCGAACGCGGTCGTTGCGCCGAAGCGCTCGCAAAACTTCGTCGCACGCAGCCGCAGGCAAGCTATCCGAGCCTCGCGCGCTCGCTCGAACGCCGCGGCTTTCCAGCCGCGCTGATCTACGCGCTTCTGCGCGAAGCGGCGCTGCACGATGGCGCGCTCGAGGAAATCGAGACGTTGCAATAATCGCCGCACTTCGTTGCTCGTCGTGTCGCAGCGAACGTACCTCGGGGAATCGGATGCGATGTGATGAAGCGAACGGTGCTTGTTGCCGAAGATGATGAGGCGATTCGCGAGCTCATTCTCCACCATTTGGCGTGCGAGGGATTTGAAGGCGTCGGCGCCCCCGATGGATTGAGCGCGGTGCGCAAAGTGCGCGAAGGCTGCGATATCGTCATCCTCGACATCGGCCTTCCCGGACTCGACGGTTTTGAAGTGGCGCGCCGTGCCCGTGAGATCCGCCCCTCGCTACCGATCTTGGTACTCAGCGCGCGCAGCGGCGAGATCGACCGCTTGTTGGGCTTTGAATTGGGGATCGACGACTTTGTGGCCAAGCCTTTCTCGCCGCGAGAATTGGTAGCGCGCGTACGCGCGATTCTGCGACGCCATGGATTAGATGCCGAAGTCGCCGTCGACCGTGTCTTGCGCTTCGGTGATTTGGAGATCGATGTTGCGGCCCGCGAGGTGCGCATGCAGGGCGAGGACCTCGCGTGTAAACCGCGCGAATTTTCACTCTTGCTCGAACTCGCTCGTCACCCGGGCGTCGCCATCGCGCGCGAGCGTCTGATCGATCGCGTCTGGGGCGCAGCTTTCGCGGGCGACGAACGAACCGTCGACGTCCACGTCAGCCGTTTGCGCGCGCGCTTGGAGGGATATGCGCGATTGCGCGCCACGTTGCGCAGCGTTCATGGTTTCGGATACAAATTCGTTCCGCCGTAACGCGGAGCGCTGCGAACGCGACCCGGCGGCGCTCGCCGTTTCGGCGCCGAGCGGAGGGCGCGTGCGTCCGTTGTTACTTTGGCGCGTACCGGAGATCGGCGCGATGGCGCTGCGCGATGGGCGGCGACGCTCGCGCGCGCTGGAGCGGCGTGCCGAGACGCTCTTTTTGGATGCTGCGCAGAGGCTGTTACGGACGAGCGATCGATTGGCGCATCCCGCCGATAGCGAGCATTTTATCGCCTATCTCGACGGACGCGGAAGATCGGGAGAGTCGCGCCGCGTTGCGCTTCCGGTCGATCTTCGCGGTGCTCTCGAGCGAATCGCCGCTCGATTACAAGCACGCCTCGATCTCGTCGTCGAGGTCGGCTGGAGCTACGTTGCTCCTGCGGATCTGGCGCGCGACCCCGCCGCGGCGCTGCGCGAAGCGTTGGAGCGGGGCGAACGCGAACGCGAGCGAGTTGCATTCCTCGCCGCAGTCGGGCATGAATTGCGCACGCCGCTGAGTTCGATTCGCGGGTATATCGAAACACTGCTCGATGCACGGCACGACGAGACGACGACGCGCCGCTTCCTTGAAATCGCGCAAGCCGAGACGCTGCGCATGGCGCGTCTCGTCGATGGCGTTCTCGAATTTTCGCTGCTCGATTGCAGCGCGCTCCATCTCGCCGATGCGTGCTGCGATCTCGCAGAGGTCATCGAGCGCGCGATTCTCTCGATGGAAGCTGCGTTGGCGCGCGCGGGTGCGCGGGTTGAACGGCGCGGAAGCGCGGGAGTGCTCGTCGCACTCGACGAGGATGCTGCGATGCACGTCGTACTCAACGTCCTGCAGAACGCCGTGCTCCACGGTCGGCAGGGTGGAAAAATTCGCATCGGCCTCGCGCGCCGGCCGCCGTTCGCGCGGCTGCGCATCGACGACGACGGCCCCGGCATTCCGCTGGAGCAACGCGAGCGCGTCTTCCAACGCGGCGTACGCTTGGGAACCGGCGGAGGGCGCGGCTTCGGGCTCGGCCTTGCCATCGTCGAAAGTATCGTATCGCGTGTCGGCGGCGAGGTGCGCGTCGGCGCTGCTCCTCGGGGCGGCGCTCGCTTTGAAATCCTGCTGCCGCTCCAAGCGGAGAAAGGGGGGGCGGAGTCGTAGCTGGCGGCTCATGATGAGCGTACCACCCGACCTTCGGCGCAGCGAGCGAACGCTCGCGCTTGCGCGAAGCGTCGATCGAGGCTACGGCGCGAGCGCTCCGATAGCGGTCGCGGAGATCGGTCCCTCGCTCTTCTTTCTTGCCGATTTTATTCGCTGCGTTCAAAGCGCATGCGAGATCGATTTTCTCTCCATCGGCGGCGACGCGAGCGCCCGTCGCTTTATCGCCGACCTTTCGCGGCCGATCGATGGGCGCGATCTCCTCGTCGTCTGCGACGGGATCGACGATCTCGACCGGATGCAATTTCTGCTCGGCGCGATGCGCGAACGCGCGCCGCGTTCGCTCGCGTTGGTATCGCAGCGACCGATATCGCGTGAGGAAGCTGCGGCATTAGGCGAAGTTACGATTCTCGGCGAGTCTGCATCGTGATGCGGCGCGCGGTTGCAGCATTCTTTGCGATGTTGACGGTTGCAGCGCTTCTTTCGACGAGCGGTAGCGCGCTACAACTTCCGTCGATTGAAGCAGCGGCGACTGACTTTCGCAGCCCCAACGCGCACTTGCAGGAGATGTTTCGCGCCGCGCTGCTCGATACGACGACGCTTGCAGAATATGCTCCCGATGGTACGGCCTACGTGAAGACCGGGGATATCCCCGCCGAATGGCTGCGCGATGCGAGCGCACAGTTGCGTCCCTATCTGTTCTTCGCCAAAAAAGATCCCAGCGTCCGCAAATTACTTCGCGCGATATTGGCGCGAATGGCGAAGTACATTCAGATCGATCCATACGCGAATGCATTTACGCTCGACTATCGCGTTTGGGAGCAGAAATTCGAACTCGATTCGCTCGCCTATCCGGTGACGCTGGCATGGAGCTACTGGAAGACGACCGGCGACACGTCGATTTTTACTCCCGATATGGAGAAGGCGCTCGAAGATATCCTTAACACCATGGAGCGCGAACAAGATCATCCGCGCGATTCGCATTATACCGAACCCGAACTTGCCGACGGCGGCAAGGGACGACCGGTCGCCTATACGGGAATGATTTGGACCGGTTTCCGGCCATCGGATGACGCGTGCTATTACAACTATCTCATTCCGTCGGAGATGTTTGCGGTGGTCGCACTCGGCGATATCGCCGACATCGAACGGAATGTCTATCGGAACGTCATCCTCGCCCGCTCGGCCGATGCCTTGCGCGATGAGGTGCAACGCGGGATTCAGACCTACGGGCTCGTCTTCGTTCCGAAATACGGCTATATCTATGCCTACGAAGTCGACGGTCTTGGCCATGCGATTCTGACCGACGATGCCAATATCCCGAGCCTTCTCTCGGCGCCCTATATCGGCTACACCTCGAAATCGAACGTCTACTATCAGAATACCCGTCGGTTTTTACTCTCGGATGATAACCCGTCATTCTATTCCGGGCGCTACGCCTCGGGGATCGGAAGCTTTCACACCCCCGATCACTGGATTTGGCCGCTTGCGCTGATCATGCAAGGGCTGACGGCGCGCTCGCAGACCGAAAAAGAAGATGTATTAAATGAATTACTGGCGAGTGATCCGGGGGATCACTTGCTGCACGAATCGTTCGATCCAAACGATCCCAAGCATTTTACGCGACCGAACTTCGGTTGGCCGAATGCGCTCTTCTCGGAGTTCGTGATGACTGCTTTCGAAGGAAAACCGGAGATACCGATGGGTAGTGGTGCGGATTTGGAGTTCCGCAGTCAATGAGCGGACGGATCGATGCCGTCCTCGGCATGCAATGGGGAGATGAGGGGAAGGGCCGCATCGTCGATTGGTATGCGCGCGATTATGATGTCGTCGCGCGTTTCGGCGGCGGCGACAACGCCGGCCACCGTATCGAAGTCGGCGAACAAAAACTCGCGCTGCGCCTCGTTCCATCAGCCGCGCTGAACCCGTCGGTCGAACTCTTCGTCGGATCGGGCTGCGTCGTCAACCTCGAGGGTGCGCTCGAAGAGCTCGCGCGCCTTGCGGAGGTCGGTGTCGATATCGAGCGCGTACACTTCTCCGAAATAGA
>JAJXVC010000074.1 GCA_021782295.1 bacterium
TCTGGGGATGTCGCGCTATCGCAATCTCAGCATCCAGCCGCAAGGCGAGGATATCGATCCCGACGGACGTCCGTTGCACCCGCAGTTCGATACCAGCTACGCGATGACCGCCGACGAAGCGGCCCTCATCGAAGCGATGGCGGTCGGCGGCGGCGGCGAGACGAGCCGGCTCGCATCGGCGTACGAGCGGAACAACGCACCGCCGACCGTGCATTACGAAGGCGAATACGCCGAGCACGAGTCGGTTCACGTTGCGAAGCCGCGTACCCAGTACGACCAGCGGAACGGCATCAGCATCGAAGAGCTCTAAGCGCAGAGCTCCCTCGGAAAACAAAAGACGGGCAGCTGCGGCTTCCCGTCTTTTCTATGCCAGGCAGATGGCACAGTTGGGTGAGAGACTCGCCCCGATGAACCAGCTCGAACTCGCCGCCCGCCTTCCCCATCTCCGTGCTCGCGCCGCCCGCGATGCGCTCGTCGGCGCGCTCGGCTACTCCCAGCGCTGGGCCGAGCGCTCGCTCGCCGCCGCCGCGGCCGCGCGCTTCGAGGCGCTCGTTTCCGAGGAGATTCGCGACGGGGTTCGCCCCGGGCTCCTCTTCGATGCGCGCGATGCGCTGAGCGCCGGGATGCGTGATTTCGCGCGGAGTGCGCTCGCTCGTCGGCTCCGTCGGTTGCGCCCGGCGCAGATTCTCGCGCGCGGAGCGAAGGCGCGCCCGTTCGATGCTTTGGTGCGCGCTCGCGACGGGCGGAGCGTTGCGGTTGTGATGCGGCCGATGCCGACCGGCGAAGCGCGGCTCGATATCTACCGTGCCCTGCGCACCGCGATCGAGCGCGCCGGCGGCAGTTCCGTCCTCACCGCACTCTTGCTGATCGACCCGCTGACCGGTGCCTCGCAGAGCATGCGGCTCGACGAGATCGCTCGTCTCCAACGGGGGAGCACAGCGGCGTAGTGTCGGAAGAATGGCGTCGTGGTCGAGGTCTTCTACCGGTATCGCGTTCATCCCCAACAAGCCGCAGCGTTCGAGCACGCCTTCGGCCCGAACGGCCCATTCGCCGGTCTTTTTAAGAAGCACCCCGGCTATCGGCGCACGCGCCTCTTCCGGCACCGTGGCGAGGGCGATATCTATCTTTCGGTCGATGTGTGGGAGAGCAAGAGCGATTGGGATGCGTTTCGCGCCGCACACGCCGAGCGTTACGCGCAGCTCGACCGTGAATTACATCTGCTCTATCTCGAGGAGCATCTTCTGGGATTCTTCGAGGGAGATGAAGAGTATCACGCGCCGTTCGAGGCCACCGTCTAGAGAGCAAGCGAAAGGGGCACCATGCACCGAAAGGCAATTGGGCACCCATGAGTACAATTTTCGGCCGAACATCGACGGCCTCGCAGAGTTCGACGCTGAAAGTCGGTGATGCAGCGCCCGATTTGAAGCTCGAAAGCCATCTGGGCGAAAAATTCTCGCTCGCCGATCGCAAAGGCATCGGCCCGACCGTTCTCGCGTTCATTCCGTTCGCGTTTACCCCGACTTGAACCAATGAGATGCCCGGCTTCGAACGCGCTCTGCCGCGTTTCGCCGAGCATGATGCCCAGGTCGTGGGCATCTCCGTCGATTCAGTCCACTCACTGCGCGCGTGGGCGCTGAGCATGGGCGGTATCACCTATCCCCTGCTCGCCGATTTCTGGCCGCACGGTGAGGTCGCAAAGAAGTACGGGGTACTCCGCGATGGCGGTTTCGCCGAACGAGCCGTCTTCATCGTCGATCGCAACGGAATCGTCCGCTACATCGACATCCATGCGATGGGCGAAGCACCCGATCCCGAACAGGTTCTCGAGCAGATCGCAGCGCTCTAGATTCGGGCGAACGCGGCGCGCACTCGGCCACACTGATGGCAGAGTGCGCGCGCAGAATCGGGGCATGAATGCGTTTTCTGCCCTCGGGCTCCTCGTCGATCCCGACCCGGAGCGTCTCCCTCAGCGGATTGCGCTCTACGCGTGGGGTGGGAGCGCGCTCAATGCCGCGGTCGATGCCGCGATCGTCGAACTGCTACCGGGTTCGCTCCACTGTCGCGGCTCGTTTGCCTTGCTGCTGCGCTCCCCGGGAAGCGCCACGCTCGGCACGCTCCCGGTACAGCGGGCACGCGGCGACATCGCCGCCTACGCGCGTTACCTCGCCCGCTGCGCGGCAACGCGTTCGGTCCATCTCTTCGCGCGGCATCTCCCCGACCTCGCGGCGCTACGCCGGGCACGGCGAGCGGGGGTCGAGATCGTCGTGAGCCCGATGGAGGCGCTCGGCGCGATGACGCTCGTTCATCGGGAGGCGCCGCCTTCAGCGCGAGCCCAGGATGCTGCGTGATACTTGCGCAAGACCTATGATGACCATGCAACAACACGCCAAAATCGCCGTCGTCGACGACGATCGCATGCTGCGCGAGATGATCGAGATGGGCCTGACGCAAGAAGGCTACGAAGTGAAGAGCGCTGCGGATGGGCAGGCTGCATTCGATTTGGTGCGCTCGTTTAATCCCGATGCGATTCTGCTCGACATCATGATGCCGAAGATCGACGGCGTTACGTTGGTGCCGCTGCTCCGCACGATCACGCAAGCGCCGATCCTCATGCTCACCGCGAAGGGTGACCTCGACGATAAACTCAAAACACTCGGGTCGGGCGCGGATGACTATGTGGTGAAACCCTTTCTCTTCGAGGAACTTATCGCGCGCCTTCAAGCGCATCTTCGCCGCCCGCAAATTCACGAAGACGAGCAGATTCGCTGGAACGATCTCGCCCTCGATCTCGGTTCGCGCGAATTGCGCCGCGGTAACGAACGCATCGAACTCACGCAACGAGAGTTCGACCTGCTTGCGGTATTCATGCGCGATCCCCGTCGCATTTTTAGCAAAGAGCATCTGCTCGAACTCGTTTGGGGGCACGATTTTGAAGGCGGCCCCAATATCGTCGAAACGTATATTTCGTATCTCCGCGCGAAAGTCGATAAGGTGGGGGCGAGCAACTCGTTTCTCCGAACGGTTCGCGGCGTCGGGTATGGTTTAAGCAACGTATGACGGGGCGGGGATCGCTTGCGGTTCGCCTCGCTTCACTTTACGCGACGATGCTGGCCATCGTCGTGCTGTTGGTGATCGTCGCTTCGTCGATCGCGTTGGTCTTCGAACTCTCGCAATTCACCCACGATATCATCGTAGCCAAACACGATGAAGCGCGCTTTCTTGCCGAGACTGCAGAGCGTGACGGGGAGTCGCTGAAGAGCGCCGCACCGCACATGATTCGCGAGCTCTCGGGCATTGGGCTCGACGTTGCGGTCTTCGACGAGCAAGGGAAACTACTCGCCGGCGATCCAACGCTCCACCCGCCGTTGCTCGCGCATTTGATCGCACTGCGACGGCACCCGCCCAAGCATCCGATGCCCGGAGGGTTCCCGGATCGTCGCGAGCCGTTCGGGCTGGCCGTCGTACGCGGAGGCTACGTCGCCTTTATGCCGTCGATGCCGCTGGTCTTCATCGCGCTCTTTCCATACTGGAGAGCGGTGCTCACGATCGGCGTGCTGGCGATTCTCGTCGCATTCCTCGTCGGTCGACTCTTCGCGCGCGAGGCACTTCGCCCGATTGACGATGTCGCCGCAGCGTTACGTGCGCTCGCGCAGGGCGATTATACGCCGCGCACGTTTATCATGGGGGGCGGGGACGAGATCGGGAACCTCACCGGCGCGTTTAACGACGCGGCGGAAAGCGTTCATCAGGCGATGGAGGAGCGACGTGCGACCGAGAATCGCATGCGGCGTTTCGTCGCCGATGCCGGGCACGAACTACGAACCCCGCTCACCGTCATCAGCGGCTACATCGACGTCCTGCGGCGCGGCGCATTAAACGACGAAAAGATCGCGCGACAGATCTTGGGCACGATGACCCTTGAAAAAGAGCACATGCGCAACCTTATCGACCGACTCGTGCGGTTGTCGCGCCTCGACTCCGAAGCGGCACCGCTCGCCGAACGGCTCGATGTCGCTCAACTGCTGCGCGATCAAGTCGATGCGGCTCGTCGTTTCGATGAGAGCCGGAATATCGATTATCGCGTCGACGGCGAGCTTGCCGTCGTCGCCGACCCGCGCGAGATCGGCGAAGCGCTCTGGAATGCGGTGGAGAACGCGCTGAAATATGCGCCCGACGCGGCGATCCATCTGCGCGGTTCTCGTGAAGACGGACGCGTTCGTATCGTCGTCCGCGACGAGGGGCCCGGTATGAGCGAACTCGAACGGCTGCATGCCTTCGAACGCTTCTATCGCGGCGATCAACGCGGCGAGATCACCGGGAGCGGGCTCGGGCTCTCGATCGCCAAGCGGGCGGTCGAACGTGCCGGCGGAACGATTCAAATCGATAGCGCTCCTGGGCGCGGTACAACGGTCACCATCGAACTCGCCGCGGCGTAGCGCACGTTCAGAAGGATTCCTCAGCAAAAATAAAGTTGGGGCAGCGATGATGGTGCGGTGATCCGCCGCCTCATTCCGATCTTGGCGCTGACGTTGACGGCGCTGCTCGTTCCCTCGGTCGCCGAAGCGCAGAGCTCGGGCGGAACGATCGCCATTTCGGTGACCGACGCGAAGACCAAGAGCCCCATTCCGCTCGCACGCGTGATTCTCGATGGACCGATCCTTGCCAGCGAGATTGCGACGAGTTCGGGGAGCGTTGTTTTCACCGATGCTCCGGCGGGAATCTATCGCGCACGCATTTTTGCACGCGGTTATCGCGCGGTCACGTCGGCATCGTTTGAAGTCCTCGACGGAGAGCGCGTCAATCTTGCCGTTGCGCTCGCTCTCAGTACCGATCTGCGCGTGATCGCCGTCGTCCATTCCGTTTCGAGCGTTCGCATCACAACGAATTCCATCGATAATCAATCCGCGCAACGAAAACTCTCGGGCGATCTTGCCGATGCGCTCGGGAAGCTCTCCGGGGTCAGTATTACGTCGAGCAGTGACGACACGGATGCCGCGCAGACCATCTCGCTCGATGGCCACGATGCAAGTCAGACTGCGATGACGCTCGACGGGATTCCGCTTAATGCACCGGGGAGCGCTGGCGATCTGCGCATGTTCGCAAGCGATCTTTTTACCGGAGCCGCGGTCCATCACGGCCCGCAGATCGGTGGGCTGGGCGGCGGCGTCGCTTTTCGGACGCTCGAGCCGACGCTTTCGTGGCAGAGCCAAGGCAGCATATCGACGGGGAGTTACGGTAGAAACAATGAATCGCTTGGGTTGAGCGGTTCGGTGGGGAATCTCGGGATCGCGGCGATGAGTACGACCCGCACCAGCCCGAGTCTCGCCGACGGCATGCGCTATCTCGATGCCAGCGGACTCGACTACGAGCACGAAGGCGGCATCTGGGTCGCGGGCGATCTGCTCAAGGCAAACCTGCGATTGCCGGGCGATCAAACAGTAGCGGCGAGTTTCATCAACTCGACGCGCAGCATCGGGCTTCTCTGCCTGCGCATGACCGCAACGTTGCCGTGCGGATTCGGTCCGGGTAACACGGTTGGGGGAAGCTTCTCGCTCTATTCAGTCGGCGATCAGCTCCTGACCGGCGCGACGGCGATCTCGGCCACGCTCTACGGCACCGTTGGAAACAATCTCTTCGATCTCCGGAATCGATTCGTCGACGGCGTCGCATCGCCGGCGGGGAGCAGCATGCAGATGCGTTCGACCGGCTTCACGGTTTCGGCAGAGCTGCCCGCGCTGCGCCAACACACGCTTTCGATTCTTGCCTACGATACGAACTCGTCACAGGTCTCGACGCCGTTAGTCGCGAGTAATGCGGCGTTCTATCGTTCGCAGCAGCAGGGAAGTTACGGCGCGTTGCAACTGAGCGACCACATTCGCTCCAACGACAAACTCTCGTGGAATGCTGCATTGGGACTTACCCATGCAAGCATGAGCGGTGGAAGCGCGCTTGGAAGCGTTGGGGCGAATTGGCGCGCCGATGCGAACGATACCTATGCGCTTTCGTATGCGCTCTCGGGAAGTGCACCGAATTTTGGTCGCAACCGCGCGTTGAGCGACCCCGCTTCGCTGCAGTTCGATTGCGCGGGCAGCCGGAGCGTGGGATATGGGGCCGCTCCCGGCGATCAGCCAGGGAGCAGTTCCTCGTCGTCCCTCAATGCCGCCCTCACCCATCGCTTCGCGCATAGCGCGCTTTCGCTTGCGCTCTATCGACAGGTTCAAAATGGCGTCGTGTTGCCGACGCAGGTGAACGGAAGCATTCTGCTCGCCGATGGGACGATCTCGCCGAGCTATCTCGCACAAGTTCAAGGCGTCTACGCCTCGCAGGCGGGATGCGGCGCCGGTGCGCCGCCGCTTGCGGCGTCGCAGCTCTATTTCTCAACCCCGGTCGGCGGCGTAACGCGCATCTATTCCGGAGCCGATCTCACCGGGTTCGTGCAGGTTGGGAATCTCATCGCCGAGCCGTTCTTCGATATCACCTCGACCACGTTGCGTTCGAACGATCCGCGCATCGATAATCCGTTCGCGATTGCGATCTCCGGTGCACAAGCACCGAACGTACCGCTGCATCGCGCCGGTCTGACGCTCGATTATAAAGCTCCCCGATCGAAGATCGAATGGCTTGCCGATGCGCAATATACCAGCGCAAACAACCCGAATAATCTTCCGGCTTACACGACCTTCGATGCCGCAGCAAGTGTCTCGCTGGCGCGCGGAACGCTCACGATTGCAGCGAACAATATTACCAATGCCTACGCCGGGATCTTTGCGAGTTCGCAGTATGCCGTGCCGTACACGACGCTTGGGGGAAGCGAAGTGCCGACGATTGCGCGTCCGCTTGCGCCGCGAGCCTACAGCGTCACCTATTCGTTTGCGGTAGGCCGGAATGCCGTCGTCACGGCTCCGCAACTCGCGCATACGCCGCCGCACGGCCGCGGTCCCTTCGGGCGTTTCACGGCGCTCCCGAGTTCACCACCGAGCGATCCGTTCGCGCTTGCCGCATCGCGCTTCTGTACGCCGGATCGCGCGCGAACCGCACGCGCGTTGCTCGATGCGCTGCGTACGCAAGTCGCATATGCCGAGGCCGAAGTTCAACGTTCACCAGGCGCCGCCGTCGTGCTTGTCTCGCCGGCAGGGGTGACGTTGACCTACCACCCGTTAGCGAAGAGTTTTGCGATAACGATCGCACCGACGAAGATCGATACGATCCGCGCGCTCTTCACCTGCGCGACGATTCACGTTACCGATGCCGCGACTGCGAAGGAGAAGGGGCTCTTCGTCGCCGCCCCAACCGGATTCTTCCGGCCGGAGATGACGTTTTCACCGCAGGTCGGACTCTATTTCGTCCGTCGACCGCCGCAGCCCGGACGGGAGAATTTCCGCGTCTTCACGCTCGCGGCGAAGCCGCCGAAGAATCCGTTCGCCGTCGTCGGTGGACCGGAATGCACGACTGCGACGCGCGATGTAGCGGTACAGAGCCTCGCCGATCTGCGCGCGCATTTTACGACGGCGACGCCGTCGAGCCGCTGGCAGATCGTCGCGCACGGTTCGGGTTTGACAGCCTGGTTTGCGCTGACTCCGAACGATCTCGGAGACTTCGGTGCGCTGATGGCCTGCGCGCATGTCTCGGCGGCAACCAAAGGAGAACTCCAGGCGCGCGGGCTTGGCGGCGGCCCGCCGCCGACGCTCAATTATGCCTCCGGTATCGGACTCTACATCGAACGGCGGGCGCCACCGCCGCCGGGAGGGCCCCCTCCGCCGCACGGCGCATGAACACGTCATGACGAAAGCGGAGCTCTTCGGCGAGTACGCCGCCTATCACCAAGACCCGCGTAATCGGCTCTGTCACTTTATCGGAATACCAACGATTCTGCTCGGGCTTATCGCCATGACCGGGGTGCTGCATTTCGGCCCGATCGATCTCGCACTCGTCCTCATCGTAGCCGTGCTCGCCTATTATGCGACGCTCGATTTTCTCGGCACACTGCTCTCGGCGATTGCGTTCGCCGTGCTCTATGCGCTCGGCGTGCATCTCGGCTGGCAGATCGGCCTCACGGCCTTCGTGATCGGTTGGGTCTTTCAACTCGTTGGGCATCGGTTCGAAGGAAGCAAACCGAAATTTCTCGAGAACGCGCTCTATCTGTTGATCGGGCCGATCTACATTTTCGAAGAGTGGTTTGCCATGGTGACCCGTCGCGGTGGTTCGGCATAGCGTAAGCGGATGCACCGCGTCTTATCGCCCTGGTCGTGGGGTCGTTGAATGGTAAAAGTACCTAGCGAATTGATTCCAATCGGGACGGCAAAGAGCTTGATCGTCTTCAGTTTGATCGTTCTTTGGAAACGCTGGGGCTGGCGTATTTGTGGTTCGGGCTCGAAAGAATCACAGGAGTGTCGGAAATTGTCGTCGGCACGCTCATTGCGTTAGCGGCAATGATTGTGTCCCGCGGAGTGGTGTACGAGCCGCGACTCGGCGAGGTCGGCATCAGCCGGTAATGACCGCTGACAACCTGGGTCTCTGATTATCGCTGACGGCCTCCATTCCTTCGAGCTGCATGTACC
>JAJXVC010000075.1 GCA_021782295.1 bacterium
GGCGCGCCGCCCGCTCGCGTTGCGGTTGCCGCAGTCGGCATCGATCGCGGTGCGTCCCCCAAGCGGCAGCCAGGGATCGCAGAGTTCGTGCGTCGCCTGGGCGACCGGATATATGACCGCTTCGACGATCTCGGGTGCGCGTTTCAATTACACGACGTTTCTCACCGGAGCGGGCGCGCCCGATTACACGAAGATTCTCTCGCCCGCATTTGTCTACAATCAAATCAATCGCGGACGCGATGCCGGAAGCCTCGAATCCGATGCGTTAACGCTGCTCATCGCCAAGGGTGACGCGCCATGGGTCTATATGCCCTTCAATGAAACCGACTATCTCACCCAACCGACGGCAACGGCCTTCACCGCGGCATTGCCGAACAAGATCACGAATTTCACCCATCTGCCGCGCACCGACGCCAATGGCATCGCACAGATTAAAGCCTCGATTGCAGCCGGCGTTCCGGTGCTCTGGGGCGCGAACGTCGACGCCAATTTTTCCAATCTCACCGCGAACGATATCTGGACCGGCCCGAGCGCGACCGGCGGCGGACACGCGATGACGATCGTCGGGTACGACGACACGAAAGGCGCGTTCATCGTCGCGAATTCCTGGGGACCAACGTGGGCGAACAACGGCACGTTCTATCTCGCCTATAGCGCCTGGAACATTCCCTCATCCGACACGTTCATCGTCAATCCGTAAACGAGATCCGGCGATACAAAAAGCGGTAGGAGCCTCTGCTTCTACCGCTTTTTGCTGAGGCTTTGCAACGCATTCGTCATCGCCGACCCGATCGCCGGATTGAAGCCGGTCCAGGTCGCGCGGATATATCCGTTCGGATCGATCACCACCATCGTCGGAAAACCGAGAATTTGAAAGTATCCCCGCGAGAGTTGCTGCGGATCGAGAACGACGTGATGCATGCCGTGCGCGATGGCGAAGCGGCGAACGGCGATGCGCGATTCGCCGACATCGACCGGAACGACGAGCGCTCGCGGATGGGAGCGCTCCCAGCCCTGAACGAGCGGTAATTCCGCGCGACACGGCGTGCACCAGGTCGCAAAGAAATCGAGGAAGAGCACCTTCCCGCGCGCCGATGTTACGGTAAACGCTGCGCCGCCGTTCAGTCGTGCAAAGGCGACATGCGGCGCGGGAAAGGCGCCGGGTGCATTGAGCAAGCGCGGCGCGATGAAGACTTTCCAGAGCGCAAAGAGGATCAGCGCGATCGCCGCGATGTCGAGCAGACGCCCCCACGGTACGCGCGCGCGTGGGGGCGTCTGCGGATCGCTCACGTTACTCCGCGGAGAAGACGGCTGCGATTCCCTGGCCGCCGCCGATACACGCCGATGCGACCGCTATGCCGCCGCCGCGACGCTGCAATTCGTGCAACGCCGTATAGGCGATGCGTGTACCCGAAGCGCCGAGCGGATGACCGAGCGCAATTGCGCCGCCGTGCGGATTCAGTTTCGAGCCGTCGTCGCCGAGATCGCGCAAACAGGCGATGACCTGCGGCGCGAAGGCCTCGTTAATCTCGATGAGATCGACGTTTTCGTGCGCGATGCCGACGCGCTGTAACGCTGCGGGAATCGCCATCGCCGGCCCGATGCCCATGATATCGGGATCGACGCCGACTGAGGCGCCGCCCAGCAACCGGCCGATCCAGCGAATGCCGTCGGCGCGCGCCTGTTTCACCGTCGTCAAAACGACGGCGGCAGCGCCGTCGGTGATGCCGCTGGCATTTCCGGGAGTGACGACACCCTCTTTCCGAAAGCGCGCGGGAAGTTTTGCCAACCGCTCCATCGAGAGCCCCTCGCGCGGTCCTTCGTCGCGATCGATGCGCACGGTCGTCCCCTTCGGCCCCGGCACCTCGACGGCAACGATCTCGTCGGCAAAGTATCCGCTACGCTGAGCCTCGAGCGCGCGCTCCTGGCTCGCCAGCGCGAAGGCATCGCACTCTTCACGCGAGACGGAATATTTCGCTGCGAGATTCTCGGCGGTAATCGCCATCGGCAGGCCGTTGTACGAATCGGTAAGCGCCTCCCAGAGAGAATCTTCGAACGCAACTTTCGCGCCGAGCGCAAAGCCGGTGCGCGCGCCGCGAACGACGTGCGGAGCCTGGCTCATCGATTCCGCACCGCCGGCGAGCACGTATCGTGCCTGGCCGAGCGCGAGCGACTGGGCGCCGGAGAGAATCGCCTGCAGCCCCGAGCCGCAAAGGCGATTGAGCGTCAGCGCCGGCGCTCGAACCGGGAGCCCCGCGCGCAGGCCGACATGGCGTGCCAGATAGATCGCGTCGGCGCTGCTCTGGATGACGTTTCCGAAGATCACTTCATCGATCTGTCCCGCCGGAACGCCGCTGCGAAGGATCGCGCCGGCAGCGGCGGCGACCCCGAGGTCGGTTGCGGTCAGCGCCGAAAGGGCGCCCCCAAAGTTGCCGAACGGCGTACGGGCGCCGGCAACGATAACGATATCCTGGTCTGTAAGACTACTCTTCATACTTCCCCACTTCTTCCCGCAGGAGCCCCGCTCCGGCAGGCCCATTCCTCCTCGATCCATAATCAGCGCGCGTTATGCCGATCAATAGACCTGCTGCCTTCACGCTCGATGCCCGCTCGCTCTCCGCCGCGACGAAGACCGACCTGATCCTCGAGAGCTTCGACAAACTTCAGCTCGGGAATATCCTGGAGATCCGCGAAGAGGGCGACCCGCGCGCCCTTCGCAACGAGCTCACGCAGCTACGCCCGGGACGCTTTTCGTGGGATGCCCGCAACCTCGGTGGAAATCGCTGGACGTTGCGGCTCGAACGGATCGACGAGCATGCCGACGGTGAAGCGTTCCTCCAGCATGTCTCGCAATTTAGCGATGCGAAAGCCTCGACGGTGAAAGAGCTCGCGGGCCAGTTAAGCGAGCGCTCTTTCAAATCCGGCGATACCATCTTCGATGAGGGCGAGCTTTGGCCGTATCTCGGCATCGTCAAGAGCGGGAAAGTGATCTACACCCTGCTCTCGCCCGACGGCAAAACGCATACGATCGGCGAGCGACTCACGCACGACACGCTCAACGAGAGCGGAACCTTCGACGGCGGCGGTGCAACCACGCGCGCCGAAGCGCTCACCGACGCGACGATCGTCACCATTCCAAGCGAGGCAGTGATTCATGCCTGCCGCAACGACGCCGAACTCGCACTCGGATTCCTCATCGGTTCATCGCAGGCGCGTCGTCGTTCGATCGATACGATCGCCGATCTCGCCTTCGCGCACGTGCTGCAGCGCGTATCGAAGTTTTTGCTTGGCTATGCACGCACCTCGGTCGGCATGACGCGCGGACTTCCCGGCGTCGAAAATCTCTCGCAGGCGCAGATCGCTGCAGCCGCCGGAACCGTCCGCGATATGGCGGCTCGCGCGCTGCTGCGATTGAAAAACGCGCACGCGGTCGAGTTGGACCGCGGGCGCGTGAAAGCGATCGATCGGGCGCGCCTTGAGGCGTTCGCGCAGAACGTTCAGGCGCCGCCGGTCTAGGAGAGAACCTCGAGCGCTTCGGCCTCCTCGGGCGCCTGTGCATCGAATGCCAGGCGCTTATTTTTTGCCGCCGCATCGGCAAGCGGGTCGCTGACCGGAGCGGGCGCGGCCGCCGCTTGCGGAATGCGCCCAGCGAGGGCATCGCGGCCCTTGCGCACCGATGCAAGCGCGCCACCGAGACGCCCTTCGAGCTCCGCAAGCATCTGTTCGGCGTAGTGATCGGCCCCCTCACGAACCTTTTTGGCGCGCTCCTGGGCATCGCGTAAGACCGCCTCCGCAGTTGCGCGCGCGCGACGAACGATTTCGTGTTCGTCGAGCAACTCGTCGTGCTTCGCCGAGGCCTCGGCGAGCATCGCTTCGGCCCGTTCTTGGGCATCGCGTACGAAAAGATCGCCGTCGCGAGCGATGACCTTCGCTCGGCCGAGTTCGTTGGGTAACGAATCGCGAATCTTATCGACGAATTCGTCGATCCGCTCGGCAGAGAGAATCCGGTAACCGGCCGGCAACCATAGGCCTTCGTGAACGTAGGCATGGAGCTTCTCGAGAACGCGTTCAACCGACATTATTACCCTCCGTTTCGATGCGAGCGTTCGCTGCGTTTGGTGGACATCATGCGTAGCACGGGCTCGGGGACCAACCCACGAACATCCCCTCCGAGGAAAAACACTTCTTTGACGATACTCGAACTCACGAATGAAAACCGTTGATCGGACATGAGAAAAAGCGTGTCGACATCGGAGAGCGTGCGATTCATCAACGCGGTCGCCATCTCGCTCTCAAAATCCGAGACGACGCGCAGCCCTTTCACGATGACATCGACCTTTTCGGCGCGCACGTAATCGGCAAGCAATCCGCGAAAATGGCAGACGCGAACGTTTTTTAAATGCGCGACGGATTCGCGGAGCATGCGCTCGCGCTCGTCGAGCGTAAACATCGGATTTCGTTTCTGTGGATTGACGACGACGGCGACCAGCAACTCAGCAAAGACATGCGATGCCCGTTCGATGACGTCGAGGTGCCCGTTGGTCAGCGGATCGAACGAGCCCGGGTAGATTGCGCGGGTCACGCGAGGACGAGCCTCGGATTTTGTCCGACGTGGGTCACGTTCGAATCCGGCGCCGAATTTCGTTCGAAGACGAGGCGCGAAGAGGAAGCGAAGCCGTAGCTTCGTGACCGATCAGCGACGATGTCGTCGGACAAACTCCTAGCGATTGTCGGGTTCGAAAAACGCGAGAGCGACATCGCCGTAGACTTCTTCTCGCACGCCGCGATACCCCGGTATCGTCGGCAAAATTCGCTTCGCACTGTGCTCGTAGATGACGAGCGCACCGGGCGAGAGCAGCCCACGTTCGATCAGCAAGCGGAATGCCTGCAGCGGAACGGGATCCGCGTACGGCGGATCCATATAGACGATATCGAAGGGGCCCGCAATGCGGTAGAGCGCTCGCTCGACCGGCGCCGCGACGAGCGCATAGGCGGGCTCGCTGAGCCCGAAGCTCTCCGCCGCCGCTTCGATCGCCAACGCGGTCTCGCGATGCCCCTCGACGCCGACGACGCGCCCCGCTCCGCGCGAGGCGGCCTCAAAGCCGATCGCACCGGTTCCCGCAAAGAGATCGAGGAACGCGACCCCCGCAGTGCGGGGCGCGAGAATCGAAAAGAGCGATTCCTTGACGCGACCCGGGGTGGGACGCACGTTGGGGCCCTTGGGGGACTTGAGTTTGCGGCTATTTAGGGCGCCGCCGGTTATTTTCGGCATCGAGCTCTCTTACGGATGGAGGGACTGCAGAGGTTCCACATCGCGAACGATGATCATACCGTCTCGTCGATAAGGAGCGGTAGCAATTCGTCGAGCGAACGAATCGTCGCCGTCGGCGCAGCGAGATCGGCGGGATAGGGCTTGCCTCCGCCATCAAGCCAGGCGGCGGCGAATCCCGCGCCGAGCGCGCCGGCGACATCGGCGTATGGATCGTCGCCGACGTAGAGGATCCGTTGCGCTTGGAGCCCCATGCGCTCGGCAAGGAGTGCGAAGGCGCCCGGGTCGGGTTTGCGCAGCCCGATCCGCTCGCTCGCGAGAACGGGGTAAAAGAAACCGATCTGGGCCGCCTTACGCACCTGTAAGTCGGCGGCGCCGTTGGAGAGCGCGGCGATACGGAGATCGCTCTGCGCGAGCGCGGCGAGCAATCGCCCGACTGCGGGCATCGGCAGGACCAGGCGCGGCACGAGGTCGAGGCAGCGCTGGCGAAACCACGGCAGCCATCCCTCGCCGCCCGCGCCGCCGCAGCGCTCGACGAAGCGACGCAGAACCGATGCAAGATCGACGCCCTCGTTGCGGTAGCGAGCGAGCTCTTCGTCGGCGATCGTGCCCGCTCGGTCGAGCGAGACGTGCAGCGGCTGAGCGCCCGCGTCGATCCGCACGATCAGGTCGAGCAGGGCAACGCGTTCGAGGCGATTATCGACCAACAGGGTATGGTCGAGGTCGAACGCCACGCCCTCAAAGCGAAGCTTCATAGGCTCGCTCGTTCGCCGCACGGAGGTCGGCACCTCGACCGGTTCACCGCGGAGGGCGCCACGGGAAAGGCCCCCGCGTCATTCCGACGCGAGGGCCTCGAGGGAACCGAAGGGCCGTCTGCGCCTAGCGCGGACCGGGCCCGGTGACCACGCGCACGAAATCCTTCGGACGCAGCCACTTCGCAACCGCCGCCCGCACCTGTGCCGGCGTCGTCGCGAGTTCTTGACGTGCTTCGATGATATTTTCGTTGAGCGGTAAGCCTTCTTGCGCGTACCCGAGCAAGAGATCGGCGACCCCACCGTAGGATTGTTGCCGCACCGGAATCAGCCCCAGCAAGAGCGCTTTTGCACGCAACAAGCGATGCGTGCTGAGCGGATGCTGCTGTAACTGTTCGATATCGGTAACGATCTGTTGCTGTGCGGGGACGATATTCTGCGGGTTCGACCCGTAGTTGATCGTAAAGACCGAACGATGCTTCTCGATGTTGAACTGCGATCCAACATAGTAGACCCAGCCATGGATCTCACGCAGATCGTGGTAGAGCATCGAGCTGTAGAATCCGCCGGTCAACACGGTGTTCGCGAGCTGGAGCGCCGCGTACGCGGGGTTCGAGCGAGCGAAATCCATCGTCTGTGCGAGGATCGTTGACGACTGCACGCGCCCCGTTGCCGGTACGACTGCAGATGCCGGAGGATTATTGGGTTGTGCTGCGAGGCTGGTATTCGGTTTTGCACCGACCGCTTTCCAGGCCCCAAAATAGCGCTCGACGAGAATCTTCGCACGAAGCGGGGTGATATCGCCGACGATCGCGATCGTCGTGAGATCGGGGCGATAGGCCGCTTGATAGTAACTGCGAAGATCGGCGAGCGTGAGCCCCCGGATCGAGGCCGGTGTTGCATGGCGCTGCGTCGGATCGCCTGCCGGATAGAGCAGTTTCTGCAGCTGCTCGGTAGCGAGCGTTCCGGGAGCATTTTCGGAACCGAGAATTGCTCCGAGCGCCTGTTGCCGAACCACGGGGAAGATCGCCGCCGGAAGTGCCGGATGCAACTCTTCATCGGCAAGCAGTTGCATGCCGCGAGCGACGTGATCGGAGAGGACGTCGAGCGAGAAATCCGTTCCGACGCTGACGTTCGCAGCAATTTTATCGAGCTGCGCCTGATACGAAAGCCGATCGTAGGTCGTGCTGCCGTAGCCCATCATGGTTGCCAGCACGCCTCCAATACCCGACTGTCCCTTCGGATCCTGGAGTACCGGATTATTGTCGATCGATCCGCGAACGACGACCGTCTTGCTGAGTTTGCTCGGCACGACGATGACGCGAAGTCCGTTCGCGAGCTTGAAGCTCGTCGGGTGCACCGTCTCTTGCGGAACCTTCAGGTGCGCGAGAATGTCGTTCGCCCACGACGGAAGCGTTTCGTGCTTCGTCGGCGGGACGGAGTTATTTTCTTTTGCCAACGGGCCGGTTCCCATCGAGATCTTTCCGGAATTGCTCGGCACGGCGTAGGCAAGGATCGAGGTTTTATACTGGAGATAGCGCCGAATGACCTGATTGACCTGGGCGGTCGTCACGTGCTTGTACGCAGCGATCATTTCGTTAGGGGAACGAAGACCTTGCACCGTTAGCGCCGTCGACCACGCGAATGCGAGGTTGGCGATGTTGTTGTACTGGAACGATGCCTGCGCGACTTCGCGACGAATCGAAGCGCGAACCAACGAGGCCGGAACGCCGGTCTTCTTATACCCTTCGATGACCGCTTTCATTTCTGCGGCGATCGTCTGCGGTTTCGTCGACGGGGCAACCGCTGCAAAGAGGAAGCCGCCGGAGAGTTTCGGATGGTTGTCGCTCTGGAAGCCGGTGAAGAGCGCTTTCCCATCGGCGACCAGCGCGTAGAGTCCCCCGCGCTGCGAGTTGAGAACATCGGTCGCGATCACCGACGCGGCGTACTCCTTGCTGTCGTAGCCCGGGAAGCGAAACGCCTGGGCAACGAGCGTATAGGGTTGGTCGCTGGTCTCGGCGATGACCTGTGCCTTCATCGGTTTCGGCGCCACCTTCGGACGCGCCGGCAATTTTGCCGCCGGGATCGAACCGAAGAGTTTTTTCACCATCGCGATGGTCGAGTGCGGATCGACGTCGCCGACGATCACAAAAATGGCGTTATTCGGGTGATACCACGTATGGTAAAAGTTGATAAGTTGCTTGTGGTTGATTTGCGTCGAGAACGTTTTGATCGTTCCTAAGGTATTGTTCCCATACGGCGTTCCTACGTAGATCGCTTTTTGGATTTTCATCATCATGCGCGAGATCGCATTGCTGTTATCCTGGGTAACTTCTTGCTCGATCGCTCCGCGCTCTTGGTTCCACTGGTTTTGAGCCATAAGCAAACCCTGCGCGCGCGACGCTTCGAGGCGCAGCGCCACATCGAGATATTGCGATGGAACGGTAAAAAAGTATTGCGTCATTTCAGCTTGCGTGTCGGCATCGAAATCGCCGCC
>JAJXVC010000076.1 GCA_021782295.1 bacterium
CGCCCGGCCGGCGAGCCGACCGTTGAAGATTTTCGCCTCGTCGAAGAGGCGGTGCCTACGCCGGGTGAAGGCGAGGTGCTGCTCCGCACGCAGTGGCTTTCGCTCGACCCCTATATGCGCGGGCGCATGAGCGAGGCGCGTTCCTACGCTGCGCCGGTCGCGCTCGATAGCGTCATGGTCGGCGGAACCGTCGGCAAAGTGGTCGCGTCAAAAGACCCGCGCTTCGCCGTCGGCGACCTCGCATTGGGATATGGCGGTTGGCAGCAGTGGAGCGTGGAATCGGCGGAATCGCTGCAGAAGCTCGATTCGGCGATGGCGCGCCCCAGCTATGCTTTAGGAATCCTCGGCATGCCGGGGATGACGGCCTACTGCGCGCTCAACGACATCGGCGCTCCAAAGGCCGGCGAGACGCTCGTGGTATCGGCAGCCGCAGGTGCCGTCGGTCAGGTCGCCGGGCAACTCGGCAAAATCGCCGGCTGCCGCGTCATCGGCGTCGCCGGCGGGGAAGAAAAATGTCGTTATGTGGTCGAGGAGCTCGGTTTCGATGCTTGTATCGATCGCAAGACGGAATCGCTCGACGAAGCGCTCGCGAAGCACGCACCCGAAGGCATCGATATCTATTTCGATAACACGGCGGGCGCAATTCTCGAAGCGGTGATGAAGCGCTTGCGAATCGGTGCGCGCATTCCGCTCGTCGGGTTGATCGAACAGTACAATGCCTTGAAAATGCCGCCGGGCCCGAACCTCGCTCCGCTCTTGATTGCGCGCGCAAAAATCGAAGGCTTCCTCGTCTCCGATCACACTGCGCATACGCGCGAGTTTCTCAAGACGGTTGGTGGATTATTGCAGAGCGGGAAACTTCGCTATCGCGAAGATATCGTCGAAGGGCTTGAAGCGGCGCCGGCTGCCTTTATCGGCTTGTTGCGCGGCGCAAATCTCGGAAAGCTTTTGGTGCGAACAGCCTAATGAGCGAGGGCGAGGCGCTTTTCGACGCGCTGCTCGACATCACCGAGAGTATCCTCGGCGCCGAGCAGAGCCAAGATGCGCTCGAAGCGATCGCCAACGCGGTATCGCGCGTCTTTCGTTTTCGCTACGTCAGCATCGTCGCTGCCGACTCGCCCGATAGCGATATGAAACGGCGCATCATGCTCGGTTGGAGCGACGAAAAAAAGCAGAGCCGGCTTGGTGAAGTCGTCTCACGCTCCGCGACTCGCGAATTTCTTTCATCGGAGTTCGAAGTCTATCCGCACTGTTATTACTTTCCGGCGGAGCGTTTCGTCGAATGGAGACATGCGCTTTATTCAGATGAAAGCAGCGGTAGTATCGGGCGCAGCGCTCCGAACGCGTGGCACGAACTCGATTCAATCGCACTGGTTTTGGCCGACGCCTCAGACACGATGCTCGGGTATATCTCCATCGATGCTCCGGAGGATGGGAAGGTTCCCGATAAAGCGACGCTGATGCGCATGCGCGTTTTTGCCGACCTCGTCGGGCTCGCGCTTGCAAACGTTCGCGCTCGCGTCGCCGAAGCCGCGCGGCGAGAGTTATTGGAGAGTCGGGCCCGATCGCAGAGCGAATTTTTAGGAATCGTCGCTCACGAATTTCGTTCTCCGCTTGCCGCCATACGCGGCGCCGGGGTTCTCCTCGAAACAAATTTCGATCGCCTCTCCGAAAAGCGCCGACGAGAGTTGCTGCAAACGATCGCTGCATCGACGACCCGCATGTCCACGCTTTTCGACGACTTCCTCCTCTTATCGCGCGTCGATGCCGGCTCGCTCGCCTTGCAAGAAGAGGTCGTCGATGCGCAACTCATCGTCCGCGAGGCGCTCGGCCGAATGCGCAGTGAGTACCCGTCACGCTCGTTCTCGGTCGACTGTTCCGAATCGCTTCCAAACGTTCGTGGCGATGAAACGCGAATCGTTCAAGTGCTCTGCAACCTGCTTTCGAACGCGGTTCGCTACTCGCCGAAAGGAAGCAAGATCAGCATTACGTTGCAGGAAGTGCGGTCGTACGTCCGCTTTTCGGTGCAAAACAGCGGCCCCGGCATCCCCGAAACGGAGCGCGATCGACTTTTTACGCTCTTCGGACAGATCGGAAAGCACCCCGACGGGACCGGCCTCGGACTCTACTTAAGTCGCCAGCTGGTCGAACTCATGGGAGGGCAAATCGACTTTGAAAGCACTCCCAACGACACGACGACCTTCTGGTTTTCGCTTCCAATCGCAGTAAATGCATAAATAGGCGGCAAATACGGTAGGTTCGGGGTATTTGTCGTGCCGAACAGTAGAGTATCGTGAAAACTCGTGCCGATATCCGCAACGTCGCCATTATTGCCCACGTCGACCATGGGAAGACGACCCTCGTTGATGCCATGCTCCGCCAGAGCGGAATTTTCCGTGAAGGGCAGCAGGTCGAGACGCGCGTCATGGATTCCAACCCGCTCGAACGCGAGCGCGGAATCACCATTTTGGCGAAAAACACCGCCGTTCGTCACGGGGATTACAAATTCAATATCGTCGATACGCCGGGGCACGCCGATTTCGGCGGCGAGGTGGAACGCGTATTGCAGATGGTTCAGGGCGTGTTGTTGCTGGTCGATGCCGCCGAAGGCGTTATGCCGCAGACGCGTTTTGTGTTGCGTAAAGCGCTCGAACTCGATCTGCGCGTCATCGTTGCCGTCAATAAAATCGACCGAAAGGATGCGCGCGCTCCCGAAGTCGTCAACGAAGTATTCGATCTCTTTATCGATCTCGGAGCGAACGACGAGCAAGCCGATTTTCCCGTCGTCTTTACCAACGGGAAATTGGGAATCGCGAAGCGCTCTTTAGATGCGGAATCCGACAACCTCGAGCCGCTTTTCGATATGCTCGCGCGCCATATTCCCGAAGCCCCGGCCGAAGAAGGCCCGTTGCAACTCTTGATTTCGGCGATCGACCATAACAAATACGTCGGGCGCATCGGGATCGGGCGCATCTTCCGCGGAGTATCTCGTCTGAATGCGCCGATCGTTCGCGTCTCGCACGACGGGACGGTGACCGGCGGCCTTCGTCTGACGAAGATGCTGACGTTTGCCGGCCTCGAGCGCGTCGAGGTCGATGAAGCATCCGCCGGGGATATTGTTTGCGTATCCGGCATCGATAACCTCAACATCGGCGATACGATCGCCGATGCTTCGGCGCCGGAAGCGATTCCCGCTGTCGCCGTCGACGAACCGACCGTCTCGATGTTCTTCTCGGTGAACAACTCACCGTTCGCCGGCAAAGAAGGCAAATTCGTCACCTCACGGCAGATTCGCGAGCGACTCATGCGCGAGTTGGAATCGAACGTTGCACTGCGCGTCGCCGATACCGAATCGGCCGATACGTTCGAAGTGCGCGGACGCGGCGAGTTGCATCTCTCGATTCTCATCGAAACGATGCGTCGCGAGGGCTACGAAATGGCGGTCTCCAAGCCGCAAGTTATTCTCACCGAGCGCGATGGGAAGAAGTTTGAACCGGTCGAGTACGTCGTTGTGGACGTCGCCGAAGAGTACGCCGGAGCGGTCATCGAAGCGCTCGGCAAACGTAAAGCCGTCATGTCGAACATGATCAACATCGGCGATTCGCGCCGCCTCGAATACACGATGCCGACGCGCGCGATCTTCGGGCTTCGTGGGGAACTCCTGACGCTGACGCGCGGGACGGCCGTCATGTCGCACACCTATTACGATCACGAGCCATGGCAAGGCGAATTGCCGGGGCGTAGCGTCGGTGCGTTGGTCGCCAGCGATACCGGGCGAGCGACGGCGTATGCGCTTGGTGGCGTCGAGCAGCGCGGACGCTTCTTCGTCGGGCCGGGAATCGATATTTACGAAGGCATGGTCGTCGGCCGTGCCAACGACGATAAGGATATCGCGCTCAATGTCGTTCGTGAGAAGAAGCTAACGAATATGCGAGCCTCCGGCTCCGACGATAACGTCAAACTTGCGCCGCCCGACGAACTTTCGTTGGAGCGCGCGATCGAGTTCATCGATGACGACGAACTCGTCGAAGTGACGCCGAAGTCGATTCGCCTGCGGAAACGCATTCTCGACGAGGGAGAGCGCCTCAAGGCTCGGCGCCGGGAGCGCACGACGGCTTGAGGCAACTCATGAAGGGTTTCGCCCAATTTCTCGTGCGCGGGAAAGTGGTCGATCTTGCCGTCGCCTTCGTCATCGGCGGGGCGGCGGGGAGCTTCATCAACTCGTTCGTGACCAATCTCTTCTCGCCGCTCCTCGCTGCGATCATCGGCCAGCATGAATTTTCGCGCGTACATGTCGTCCTGAATCATTCAACGATCTCGTACGGCAAGTTTATCGATTCGACGATCTCGTTTTTGCTGGTCGCCGGCGCGGTCTATTTCTTCGTGATCGTTCCCTCGAATCGGCTCGCCGTCAACGGCGTACTTTCGGGGCTCTCGAACCCCACGCTGAAGAAATGCCCCGAATGTTCGGCCGAGATTCCCAAAAGCGCTCGCCGCTGTATGTATTGCACGCAGCCCGTCGAGGAGAGCTAAACGACTGCGGCCGTGCGCTCCACTTCGAAGATGAGTTGCTCGGCCGGAGCGTCGTAGCCTACGCGGACGCGGTTGCCGTCGTGAATCTCGCCGGCAAGAATCTTCCGGCTCAACGGCGTCTCGAGTTCGCGCTGAATCGTTCGCTTCAGCGGGCGAGCACCGTAGGCCGGTTCGTACCCGACGCTGACGATGTGTTGCGTTGCCGCATCGTCGAGCAAAATCTCGATATGGCGCTGCTCGAGCCGTTCGCGGAGACGCGCGAGTTGAATCTCGACGATCTCGGCGAGTTGCGAGCGATCGAGCGCGTGAAAGACGACGATTTCGTCGACGCGGTTGAGAAATTCCGGGCGAAAATGCGCGCGCAATTCTTCGAGAACCGTCTCGCGCATGGCGGTGTGGCCGGCGTCGTTGCCGCTCCCTTGGTAATCGAGAATCCGATGGCTGCCGATATTCGAGGTCATCACTAAAATCGTGTTCTTAAAATCGATGGTGCGCCCTTGACCGTCGGTGAGGCGGCCTTCATCGAGAATTTGTAAGAAGACGTTGAAGACGTCCGGATGCGCTTTCTCGATTTCATCGAAGAGCACGACGCAGTAGGGGCGACGGCGCACTGCCTCCGTTAATTGCCCACCTTCATCGTAGCCGATATATCCAGGCGGCGCTCCAATGAGTCGCGCGACCGTGTGTTTTTCCTGATACTCCGACATGTCGACCCGCACCATTGCGCGTTCGTCGTCGAAGAGATACTCGGCGAGCGCGCGCGCAAGTTCGGTTTTGCCGACGCCGGTTGGGCCGAGGAAGATGAACGAGCCGATCGGACGATTGGGGTCGCCGAGACCGCTGCGCGAACGAAGCACCGCCTCGGCGACGCTATCGACCGCTTCGTCTTGCCCGACGACGCGGCGATGGAGCTCCTCGTCGAGATGGAGCAATTTTTGTTTCTCGCCTTCGAGAAGTTTGCTGACCGGAATCTTTGTCCAGCGAGCGATCACCTCGGCGATATCCTCTTCGTCAACCTCTTCTTTCGCCAAGCGCCCACCCTCGGCGGAATCGAGACGTGCCTCCTCTTCGGCGAGGCTCCGCTCCAGCGTAGCGAGTTCACCGTAGCGCAATTCGGCAGCGCGATTGAGATCGTACTGCCGCTCGGCGCGCTCGATCTCCACTTTCGCAACTTCGATTCGTTCGCGTAGTTCGCGTAGCGCATGTGCGCCGCTCTTTTCGATATCCCACTGCGAACGAAGGCGCGCGCGCTGCTCGTGCAGCGTGGTGAGTTCACGCTCCAACGCATCAAGCCGTTCTTTACTTCCGGTATCGCTCTCGCGTCTGAGTGCTTCTCGTTCGATTTCGAGTTGCATCGTCCGGCGCGAAACTTCATCGAGCTCTTGCGGCATCGAATCGATCTCGGTGCGGATCTTTGCCGCCGCTTCATCGACGAGATCGATCGCTTTATCGGGAAGGAATCGATCGCTGATATAGCGGTCGCTCAGCGTGGCGGCGGCAACGAGCGCGCTATCTTTGATGCGTACGCCGTGATGCGCTTCATATTTCTCTTTGAGCCCGCGGAGAATCGAGATCGTATCCTCGACGGTCGGCTGATCGACGACGACGGGTTGGAAGCGGCGCTCGAAGGCGGCATCCTTTTCGATATACTGCCGGTATTCATCGAGCGTCGTCGCGCCGATGAGATGCAACTCGCCGCGCGCAAGCATCGGCTTGAGTAGGTTGCCGGCGTCCATCGACCCTTCGGTCTTTCCTGCGCCGACGACGGTGTGCAACTCGTCGATGAAGAGGACGATGCGCCCTTCGGATTTCGCGACGTCTTTTAACACCGCTTTGAGGCGTTCTTCGAATTCGCCGCGATATTTCGCGCCGGCGATGAGCGCCCCCATATCGAGCGAGACAAGCCGACGCTCTTTCAAGCTTTCAGGAACATCTCCGCGCACGATGCGTTGCGCAAGCCCTTCGACGATGGCGGTCTTTCCGACTCCGGGCTCGCCGACGAGAACGGGATTGTTTTTCGTCCGTCGTGAGAGCACTTGCACGACGCGCCGAATCTCTTCATCGCGACCGATGACGGGATCGAGTTTTCCGCGTTCGGCATCGAGCGTGAGGTCGCGCCCGTACCGCTCGAGCGATTTATAGGTTCCTTCGGGGTCTTTGCTGGTGACGCGTTGATTGCCGCGCAACGCGCGTAACGCGCGCAGAATCGCGTCTTCGCTCACGCGTGCATCGCGGAAGATCGTGCCGACCGCGCCGCCGCCCTGAGCCATCGCCAGGAGCACGTGTTCGACCGAGACATAATCGTCGCCGAGTTTTTTCGCCTGCGCTTCGGCGCCGTCCATGACGCGCGAGAGCTCCGGCGAGAGCGATACCTGGGCGCTCTCCGCGTTCGGCCCGCTCAAGCGCGGCAGTCGGCCGATCGCCGTTTCGCTCGCTCGTGCAATCGCCGCCGGATCGCCCCCCGCCTTCGTAAGAATATCGGCGGCGATACCGCGCTCTTGTTCGATGAGGGCGGCGAGAAGATGTTCGGGCGTCGTCTGGGTGTTGCGCTCGGCGAGCGCGCGGCTATATGCCGCATTCAAAGCATCGGAGACGCGTTCGGTCAGGCGGTCAACGTTCATACAATCCTATAATACCGCCGCCGAAGCGAACGGTTCCAGGTTGAATGTTCCCGGGTTCTTCCTATCGGATCGCAAAGGTGAAGAGTGCCGCGGCTTTCACTTCCAACGGCTGCGGCAAAATCGCCGATGGCATTGAGGCAAACGGAAAGCTCGGCAACTTGAAGCTCTCGCCGCCGATGAAATCGTCGAGGAGAATCGGTCTGACCGAGAGGAGCGCGCCGAGGTGGACGCCGCCGGCGCGGGCGATCGCTGCGGCGCGGATCTGCGCGATCCGTTCGGCCGCGACGAGGGCCTGCGTGCGGGCCGCATCGGGATCGGCGGCCTCGAAGAGCGTCACGCCTTTGGCATCCCATCCAGACTTGGTGAGCGCCGCGCTGACGATGACGACGCGATCGGGTGGGACGCGAAGAATCGCGTAGGTGGCGTAGGCGGGATGTCCGTTTTTGCCGAGCGATTCGAGCGGCACCATGCTCGCGATCGCCGAGGATTTTAGCCCGAGCGAGGGCAGCATGGCGCGCAGCGATGCGGTCGCCTCGGCGCCGAGTGCGGCGTTCGCGCTCTTGCCGAGCCGGCTCACGAGTACGCGTTCGACGGGGAGATCGACGACGAGATCGGTGGGGGTGATCTGCGCCGTCGCGGCAACCGTAATCGTGTGCGGCGTACCCGCGGAAGCGAAGGTCCCGGCAGCGCTCGCCGGAGCTCCGGATGCGACGGCGAGGAGAAGGGCGAGTGAAAGCAGCCGTTCTTTTCTCATGCTCGCGCCGTGCGCTACCGAGCGCTTGGATTCCTCTCACTTGCACGGAGTGCGCGGGTGTCGCCGTTTCGGATGGTGATGCCGCGGGCATCGAACCATTCCAAGAGCGGCACCGCATATTTTCGCGAGGTGCCGACGAGGGTGCGGAACTCGGCGACGGTGATCTGCCGCCGCTCGTGGAGGAAGCGCTCCAGGCGCGCGCGGATTTCGGCGAGCTGCGCGGCGCTGTAGAGATCCTCGCCGACGCGCACGAACGCACCGAGCGCGAGTTGCGCTGCATAGGCGTCGGCAATCCCCGCAACCTGCGAGCCGCGCATCTCGCTCTCGAATTCGGCGGCCGAGCGGGGAACGAAGGAGCTCGGGTCTTCGCGTTTTAACGCGGCGGCGAAGAAGCGTTCCTGCGCGGGGCTCAGGCGAACCTCGTGCCCGGGGAGCGCATAGAAACCCGCGCGCACGGCGAGTCGCCCTTCGCCGACGAATGCGGTGAGATAGCGGTAAAGCAGCGATTCATCGAAGGCGAGTTCTTTTGCGAGCGCCTGGAGCGTGCGCCCCATCGCCCACGGCGCTTCTTCGTGTCGGCGTGCGAGCTGCG
>JAJXVC010000077.1 GCA_021782295.1 bacterium
TCCACACCCAAGCGGCGAGTGCAGCCGAGACCTGCTCCGGTTCCTGGAAATAGAAACCGGCGATCATCGGCTCGAACACGTACTCGAGTACCTGCGAACCAAAGCGCGTTCTGAGCCAGTCGCTTGCAAGGCAATCGTCGTATGCACACCACGCGGAGAAGTCGCTCAGCGAGAGCCCGGCACTGCGCGTGCGCAGCCGGAGGCTCTCTGTAGCAAGGCGGAGGGCCGCCATCGGGCCGAGCAGCCCACTGCTGACGATGCTCGTCGGCACTCGTTGATTGACTCGCCGTATGCGCCCACCACGAACGGTTCCGCTGTACAACGATGCCGTGCGCCATTCTCGCTGTAAGCCGAGCTCGGCGATCAATCGCCCGATGACGGCGTATCCGTCGGAGAGAAACTGCGCCCCGCGATCTATGACAAAGCCGTCGCAACGATCCGTGCTCATCCTGCCGCCCACGCGATCCGATGCCTCGAACACCGTAACATCGAAGCCGCCCTTCGAGAGTTCGTAAGCGGCGGTAAGACCCGCGATCCCCGCGCCGATGACGACGATCGATCGAGCGCGCTCGGAAGACACGATTCAGCTTCCCCGTCGCAGCGGAGTGCATGAATGGATTCGTCGGAATCGCCACGTCATATCAGGTCGTTTCAGGGGACCGAGGCCCGTATCGAACTCGTCCCTACCCAAATCGTGTAGGTCCCGGATGTAGACCCCGCGATCTGAGCAGTGGTATTAAGGGTCGCTTCACCCGCAGTTACGCAATTTCCGGAGAGCGTTATTTGGTACGGCGGTTGCGTCGTATTTGCCGAGGACGTCGCCCCGATAACGCTGCGCTTTGCCCAATTGATTGGAAGGTGATCGGTCCGGTCTGCGCTCCCGACACCCCATTGCCCGTCCAAGAAAAATCGGCCCGCCAAGTATCGAATGTACGGTGGGCTGATTCCACCCACCACACGAGGCCAAGAGCACCGCGACTCCAAACACCAATCCAACCGTCGGGCGAATCGATTTCAAAAGCCATTGACCCATACCGGGCGTTCGGTTCAACCCCGCTCGTTCCGTCTCCCTGCATAAATGTTTTTACCGAACCATGAATAGAACATTCTTGTACCGGCCATCGCGATGGGGGTAAAAATCACCGTGCCGACAATTGCGCCAACGGCTTGGGCTCGATGGTGCCCCCACAGATGAAAAACTTTAAACGATGTGTACGCAATATCGGGGACGGCAACGATCGTAAATGCCCTTCCCCATGACATAATGAACGATGTTTGCTCCGCGCCGGCTTCATTTATTGAACTCACCGGGCGTTCTTCACCCAAAGGAGCGCGATCACCGTCTTCGCGTCGGCGATCTCGCCGCGCGCGACCATCGCCATCCCTTCCTCGAGCGTCACCGCACGTACGTCGATACGCTCGTCGTCGTCGAGCGACTGCGTACCCGCCGTGAGATCGCGCGCGAGAACGAGGTGCAACACCTCGTTGCAAAAGCCCGGCGTCATCGCAACGCTCGCGAGCAACTCGACACGCGCGGCGCGATAGCCGGTCTCCTCGGCGAGTTCGCGCAACGCGCCATCGAGTGCGCTCTCACCCGGTTCGCATTTTCCCGCCGGAATCTCCCACATCGTCGCGCCGAGCGGATGTCGATATTGCCGTACCAACAATATTTCGCGTTCGCCGAGCATCGCGGCAACCGCGACCGAGCCCGGATGCTCGACGACGTCGCACGCAAAACGGTGCCCGTCGGCGTACCGCAGCAGATCGGTGCGCACGCGAAAGACCGGGCCGCGATAGCGCTCCGCGCTCGATTCAACGACCGGCGCCGCTCCCGCGCCTTCTTCAGCAGCATCTTCCATCGTAGCGGTGAGCATTAACGGAATCGGCGGCGCGGGCCTCGTACTCTCGAAACTATCGTGAAAAAGAACGTTCCCAATAACTCCTCGATCGGGGCCGAGATCGCTTGGCTCCTCGGCTTCCTCGTCGTCTTTGCAATCGCGCTGCTGTTGTTGAACATCTACCTCGTTCCCCATCACTTCAACGATAAGGTCGCCGACACGGCGGCAGGCGTGATCGCGGCAGTCGCCTACGTCGGGGCGCGCCGCTGGGCGATGCTGCGGACGAAACGCTAGGCGTGGAGGCCCTCGGTCGCCACAGCGCCGAGCTTCGCTCGCTCGTCGCGCTCGCGCACCCCGAAGGGCGTGCCGAACGCGGGCTCTTTCTCGTCGAGGGAGCGACGCTGTTGGAAGAGGCGCGGCGCAGCGGAGTCGCGATCGCCGCCATCTATGCAACCGAGGAGGCGCTCGCACGCGAGCCGCAGCTCGCCGCCGCCCGTGCCGAGGGCGTCCCGCTCAAGCTCCTCGACGAGCGCTCCGCCAAGCGCCTCTCCGATCTCGAATGCCCTCCGGGGATCTTCTCGCTCGTGCCGATCCTGCAGTGTGACGCCGCGGAGATCCTCGCCCACGGTGCCCTCGCGCTGCTGCTCGCCGACCTCAACGACCCCGGGAACGCGGGCACCCTGCTCCGCGCCGCCGAGGCCTTCGGGGCGAGCGGGGCGCTGCTCGGCGATCTCGGCGTCGACCCCTACCACCCCAAGCTGGTCCGCGCCGCGATGGGCGCGCATTTCCGCCTTCCGATCGCCCGTCTCTCGCCTCCGGAGCTTGCGGCGCGGCTCGCGGAGCATCCGACGCTCACGATCGGCCTGAGCGCCGATGGAGCGCCGATCGCGAGCCTGCCGCACCGTGGGGCGCGCCTGCTCTTCGTGGGGAACGAACGACACGGCCTTGGGCGCTGGGAACCACTCTGCCGCGAGCACGCCGCGATCCCGATGCCGGGGCGGGCCGAGAGCCTCAACGCCGGGGTCGCCGGGGCGATCGCCCTCTACGAACTCGGGGCTGCAGGAGAAGGGCGGGGGCTCCCGGGGGGCTTGTCAAGAGAGTAGTTTCCGGGCAAAAAGTCAAGACTTCCACAGAGAAAAGTCGCATGGTATGCTCTGAGAGCCCCGTAGAACGGGTCTTTTGTCGGAATGCTTCGTGTAAAGGAGACTCACCGCCTCATGGCTACCTCCGAATTGTTCTGGAAGCTCTTTGCCAACACCGGATCGATTGGCGCCTACCTCGCATACCGAAAGACACACCCGACTCCGAGTCACGGCTGACGACAGAAAAGCATTAGAAAAGAACGTTTGGCGCCCGGTATGATGAAACGACCGGGTGCCTTTTTTTTGCCCGACGATAGCGAGAACGATAGGGAGCGATGAGCGCACTCCAACCACAACTCGACGAGATAGCACGGCGGCTCCGTGCCGCAGCCGATGCGGTGAACGATAGTGCCGCTCTCGAAGAACTCCGCGTCCGTTTCCTCGGACGCAGCGGCGAAGTTACGCTCGTGCGGCGCAGCATCGGTACGTTACCGCCGGCCGAGCGCCCCGATGCCGGGAAAACCATCAACGACGCCGTCGCCGCGATGGAAGCGGTACTCGACGGCGCAAACGCGCGCATCGCGCGCGGCGCACTCGACGAGGAGCTCAAACGTCGCGTCGACGTCACCTTCCCCGCTCCCGATACCGCTTTAGGTTCGATTCATCCGGTGCGCCGCATCATCGAAGAGATCGCCGAAACGTTCGAACAACTCGGTTTTGCAACGGTACTCGGTGCCGAGGTCGAGCCGAGCTATTACACCTTCGACGCGCTCAACATTCCCGCCGATCATCCCGCGCGCGAGGGCTTCGATTCATTCTTTATCACCCCCGAGCTCCTGTTGCGACCGCATACCTCGCCGATGCAGATTCGCACGATGCAGCAGCATCGCCCGCCGGTCGCGATCCTCGCACCGGGGCGTTGCTATCGTCGCGACGCGGTCGATGCGCGCCATCTCTTTCAATTCCATCAGGTCGAAGGATTGCTCGTCGCCGAAGGCATCAACTTCGGGCACCTCAAAGGCGCGCTCGCCCATCTCTCGCGCACGCTCTTCGGCCCCGACCAACGCGTTCGTTTCCGTCCTTCGTTCTTTCCGTTCACCGAACCGAGTGCCGAGGTCGACACGACCTGCCCGAAATGCAAAGGCAACGGCGGAAGCTGCTCGATGTGCGGCGGTTCGGGCTGGATCGAGATCGGCGGCGCCGGAATGGTGCATCCCAACGTCTTACGCGAGGTCGGATACGACCCGGCGGAAGTGAGCGGTTGGGCCTTCGGCGTCGGCGTCGAACGCATCGCCCTCGCCCGATACGAGATCGACGATATCCGTCGTCTGATCGAATGCGATACCGATTTCTTGCGTCAGCTCCAATAGGGATTTCGAAACAGCATGCGCCTTCCGCTCGCCTGGCTCCGCACCTACGTCGATCTTCCCGATGAGGTCGATGCGATCGCCGAAAAACTCTCGATGCTCGGCTTCCCCGTTGAGAGTATCGAACGAAAGCCCACCATTACCGGTGTCGTCGTCGGCCGCATTACGGCGCTGGAAAAGCACCCGAACGCCGACCGCCTCCAGGTCTGCAGCATCGAGATCGGCGCGAGCAAACCGCTGACCATCGCGACAGCGGCAACGAACGTCGCCGTCGGGCAAACGATTCCGGTCGCGCAGATCGGCGCGATCCTTCCGCACCTCACCATCGCTCCGCGCAAGATGCGCGGCGTTGAATCCGAGGGGATGCTCTGTTCGGCCGAGGAGCTTGCGCTGCCGGCGGAGTGGTTCGAAGACGGCATCATGCAACTCGACGAAACGTTGCCGCTCGGCAGCGACGTCGTCGCCGCATTCGGACTCTGCGAACCGATTCTCGAAGTCGAGATTACCTCGAATCGTGCCGACGCAATGTCGGTGCTCGGAATCGCGCGCGAACTCGCGGCCGCCTATGGAACGGCACTGCGCTCGCCCTCCTTCGAGAACCCGGGCAGCGCACCGAGCCCCGACGGCAAGGCTCCGCGGGTCGAGTTGCGCTCCGCCGATTGCACGCGCTTCGTCGCGCAACGCGTCGAAGGCGTACGCGTCGCACCCGCCCCGAGCGCGATCCGCATTCGCCTCGCGCAAGCGGGGCAGCGACCGATCGACGCGCTCGTCGATATCTCGAATTACGTCATGCTCGAGATCGGGCAGCCGCTTCATTTTTACGACGCCGATGCCGTTCCGCACGCGCACCTCATCGTGCGCGACGCGGCACCCGGCGAGCGACTCACGACGATCGACGAGCGCGAACTCGCACTCGACGAACGCGCGCTCGTGATCGCCGACGAGAACGGCGTGCAAGGGCTCGCCGGCATTAAAGGCGGCAACGTCGGTGAGGTTCGCGCGAGCACGACCGCACTCATCATCGAAGGCGCAACCTTCGTCGGCGCGCGCATTCGACGCACGAGCGCGCGCTTCGCGTTACGCACCGAGGCCTCGTCGCGCCACGAACGGACGCTGCCGCCGGCGTTGGCAGATGCGGGCGTCGCACGTGCCGCCGCGCTCCTAACGTCGCTGGGAGCGCGCGCCTTTGCGCCGGTGATCGCCGGCGGTGAGATTCCGCAGGCGCCCTCGATCGCGCTGCATGCGAGCGAGGTCCAGGCGCTGCTCGGTATCGAGGCCGCGCCCGATTCGATCGCGTTCCATCTGCGCGCACTCGGCTGCGCGGTGAATGTCGAGGGCGAGCGCCTCAGCGTGCAACCGCCGTGGTGGCGTCGCGATCTCACCCAGAGCGTCGATCTCATCGAAGAGTATGCGCGCCTCGAAGGCTACGATCGCATTCCCGAATCGTTACCGTGCGTTCCGGCAACGGCGATCTCGAGCGCGCGTTTCCGGCGCGAGCGCGACGCCGCGCACGTGCTCGAAGCGCTCGGCTATCGCGAGGTGCTCACGTACTCACTCGTCGGCGAGTCATTGCTCGGTACCCTTGCAAATGCCGGGCTCGACGAGCGGACGCGAAGCGTTGAAGTCGCCAACCCGCTCTCGGAGGAGCAGCGCTACCTTCGCGCCTCGCTCGAAGCCGGACTGCTCGCCTATCTCGCACGTCGCGACGAACGCGCTGCGATCTTCGAGATCGGACATGCTTTCGCGCGCGGTGAAAATACCGTACTCGAGACGCCGACGATCGCCCTTGCACGAGCGACCGAAACGGTCGATGAACCCGACTGGCAAGATCGCGGCTTCATGCAGATCGAGAGCGATGCACTCGCGCTTCTCACGCGTCTTACCGGACGCGCGGCGACCGTTGCAAGCGGCGAGCATCGTTTCTTGCACCCCGGCATTACTGCGGAGCTCTCGATCGACGGGCGCCCCGTCGGCGTTGTCGGCAGGCTGCATCCCTATCTCGCACAGAGTTTTGCGCTCGCACGCCCGATCTATCTTGCGGCGTTCACCATCGATGCGCTCCCCGCATACCTTGCGCCGCGCTACACCCCGCCCTCGAAATTCCCGGCGACCTACCGCGATCTCGCGCTCGTGCTTGCGCCCGATGTCGAGGCAGCCGCAGTCGAACGCGTCGCTCGCGAAGCGGTCGGCGCGGAATGCGTCGGCGTTCGCGTCTTCGACGAATATCGCGGCGCTCAGGTCGGTATCGATAAAAAGAGTCTTGCCGTTCGGATCACGCTGCAGAGCCCGAACGAAACGCTCACCGACGCCACCGTTGACGAACGGATCGGCGCGGCGATTGCGCGGCTTCACGATGAACTCGGAGCGACCGTCCGCCGGTGAGCTTCGCCTGGCCCGACATCGTCATCGGTGCGATCCTCATCATCGCCGCGTTCCGTGGTTGGCGCCGCGGACTGATCGGCGAACTCGCCGGAGCGATCGCGCTCTTTGCGGGATTGCTCGCACCGTGGTACTACAACGGGTCCGCCGATGCGGCGATCGCAAACCTCACGCATGTCGGGCCGGGATCCGCGCACGTGATCGGGATGTTTCTCACCGGCGCCGCCGCCTACGCCATCGTGATGGCGTTGGCGTGGGCGCTCGAGCGGATCGCGAAACTTCCCGGGCTCGGCCTCGTCAACAGCAGTATCGGCGCGCTCATCGCACTGGCAAAGGGAATTGTTTTCCTCTGGTTGCTGCTCTACGTGGCGCTCTTCTTCCCACTCTCGCCCGATCTGCGCCGCGATCTCGGGCGCTCGGGTTTAGTGACGATGCTCGTACAGCCCGATGCACGGATCGATGCTGCGCTCGAGGCGCACGAACCCTGGTTCGCGCGACCTTTTACAAGATCGCTCTTCGACCGACACCGACTCTAACGATCCCATGAGTTCGTTTCGCACGCTTGCCACGGCCGTTCGCGCCAACAAGCAATATTCACGCTATGCCGTCGGAACGATCATGCTCGGCACCATTATGGGGCCGCTCGACGGATCGATCGCCAACGTTGCCATGCCGACGATCGCCCGCTTTTACGGGCGCGGCGTAGACGAGGCCGAGTGGGTCTTACTCGCGTACATGTTGGTGACGGCGTCGATGTTGGTGCTCTTCGGACGCATCGGCGATATCTTCGGTCACAAACGCGTCTATCAAGTTGGTTTCGGTATCTTCGGGCTTGGCTCGTTGTTCTGCGCGCTTGCACCGTCGCTCGAAATGTTGATCGTCATGCGCGTTTTTCAAGCGATCGGCGCGGCGATGCTTGTCGCTTGTACGCAGGCCCTGATCGTTGAATCGGTCGCACCGGAACGCCGCGGACGAGCGATCGGTCTCAATGGAGCTGCCGTCGCGGTCGGCCTGACCGCCGGCCCGATCCTCGGCGGCGCGATTATCGCGCTCGGAGACTGGCGTTGGATCTTTGCCATCAACGTGCCGATCTCGGTGCTCGCGCTGCTCGCCGCGAGCGTCGTTTTGAAACCCACCGCGCCGCGCCGCGAAGGCTTCGACCCGTTCGGAGCGTTGCTTTCGATTGTCGGTCTCTTCGCGCTCTCGCTCGCACTCTCGCGCGCGCATCGCTGGGGTTGGAGCTCGGCGACGACGCTCGGCTGGATCGCACTTTCAATTTTTGCGCTCTCCCTCTTCATCGTCGTCGAACAGCGCGTTCCCGCTCCAACCTTCGACCTCACCCTCTTTCGTTCGCGAATTTTCGCTCTTTCGAGCGTCGCCGCGTTTTGCTACTTCATCGCTCAAGCCGGCGTCGTCTTTTTGGTTCCGTTGACGGCGCAGCTTGCACTGCACGCAACTCCGCTTCAAGCGGGCCTATTGCTGGTGCCGCTAACAGCACTCAATATCGCGCTCGCTCCGGCCGCCGGCGCACTTTCCGACCGGATGCCGGCGCGTTATCTCTCGACGGCAGGCGCTATCCTCGTGGCCTTTGGGACGTTGTTGCTCGCGCATTTACCGGCGATTCCCACGACGGTGGAGATCATTGTTGCGCTCGTTGCGACGGGAATCGGCACCACGATTTTTTCACAGCCGAATAACAACGCGATCATGTCTTCGGCTCCGCACGAGCGGCGCGGAGTCGCGGCCGGGACGCTCGCGACCGCGCGCACCACCGGACAACTCCTCGGAGTAGCAACGGCAGGCGCCTATTATTTCGCTCATAGCTATGGCAC
>JAJXVC010000078.1 GCA_021782295.1 bacterium
CGAAGCTCCGATCGGGAGCGTGAGGAGCGCAACAACAAGTGCGCAAAGAGAGCGACGTGCAATCATGCCTTCATCCTACCATACGATCCGGGAAGTGTTTCAGGGCGCATCGAAGCACGTAGCGTGGATGCGGCATTCTGCGAGGCCCAAGCCCTTGAAGCGGCCGGCGAACGGGACGCGGCGCGCGACGCCTATATTGCCATCCTCACCGCCGACCCGACGCACCTCGGCGCGCTCACCAATCTCGGCACGCTACTCACCTACTCCGGCTACAAACGCGCCGGGCGACTCACGTACGCGCAGGCGGTAACCGCGCACCCGCGCGATCTGCGCGCGCGGACGAATCTCGCTGCGGCGCTCCTCGATGCCGATGAACGCGATGAAGCGATCGCGCAGTACGATGCCGCGCTCGCGATCGATCCACACTCCATCGACGCGCACCAAGGGCTCGCGTTGCTCCACGCGCGCCTCGGGGCGTGGGAACGAGCGCGGGCACACGCTCGCATCGGATTCTCCGGCAATCCCATTCGGCGCGCACCGGAGCGCGGCGGAGCGCGGCGCACCCCACTCCTGCTATTGCTCTCCGCCCTCGGCGGGAACGTCGATACCGAACGCATCATCGATGCCGATCGCTTCGCCTGCGACGTACTCGTTGCGGATTTTTACGAACCGTCGATGTCGATCGCCGCATATCCGCTGATCTTCAACGCCGTCGGCGATGCGGAGCGTTGCGGCGAGGCGCTCGTTCGCGCGCAACAGTTTGTCGAAACACGCAAAGAGCGCGCGATCAATGCGCCGACGGCGGTCCTCGCAAGCACGCGCGTCGGCAACGCTGCGCGTCTGGCAACGATTCCGGGGCTGCGCGTCCCACGCACGCGAGCCTTAACACGCGCCGCGCTCGGCGCAGCACCCTTTGCCTTCCCCTTCTTACTCCGATCGCCCGGCTACCACACCGGCGAACACTTCCTCCGCATCGACGATGCCGAAGCATTGCCCGCCGCACTCGCCGAGCTTCCCGGCGAAACGCTTCTCGCTATCGAGTTTCTCGATACGCGCCGTAGCGACGGCGCCTTCGAAAAATATCGCGCGCTTATCGTCGGCGAGCGCCTATACCCTATCCATCTCGCGCGTTCCCTGCAGTGGAAGGTGCATTATTTCTCTTCGCAGGTCAGTGACGAACGCGCGGAGCGTGCGTTTTTGACCGATATGCTCAGCGCGATCGGCGCGCGCGCGGTTGCAACGCTCGAGCGCGTGCGCGCGGCTCTCGGCATCGATTACGGCGGCATCGATTTCGCACTCGACGCCGATGGGAACGTCGTCCTCTTCGAAGCAAATGCAACGATGAATCTCTTCGATCCCGGCCCCGATGCCGCACCGGAACGACGCGCCGCATTCGCGGCGGTGCGGAGTGCGGTTACTGCGCTCCTCGATGCGTCGGCAGGCGACAGAGCGTAGCGACCTCGGCTTGAGAAGGGATGTTTCTGCGCCCTCCCCACGTAACGCGCACGTAGGCCATCACATCGGCGATCTCTCGATCGCTGAGCAGCCCGCACCAACCCGGCATCACCGCATCGCCGTGCCGACTGCCCTGCGCGACGGCAACGAGCGCCGACGACGCGTCGAGATTCGCGTTGAGGCGTAGCCCCGGTGCGACACCTGCAACACCATCGCCACGCACGCCGTGACAGGTCGCGCACTGCTGTCGGTAGATCGAGCCGCCGTCGTACGACGAAACATTCGCTCCGCTCGCTGCTGAAGCGTCGGCAGTTCGATGATGCGCGCAACCGGTCGCAAGCGTTCCAAGCGCGAATGCCGCAACGAGAAGCAACGCGAACTTACACACGCTCGGCGGTTGCAGGTTGTACGATCTGCACGTCATGACGCCGCTGCAAGAGCCCTTCGATCGCACTCACGTCGTTCGGCCGCGGACGCATCAGCAGCACGACGATTCCGCGCCGTCGTGCAAGCGCGGTCGCCTGCTCGAGCATATAGGTAATATATGGAACCGAATCGCGGTCGTCGATCCGCACGTCGCGGCGAATTAAGCGAATATCCGAACGCGTAAACTCCATCGAGTTGCTCGCGCCGCGTTCGTCGAAGAGGACAAGCGTACTCCCCGCAAGTGTCGCAATCATGCGATTGGGGTGTCGGGTGGCGATCCCGAGCATTCCGCCGAATGCTTTCTGCCATCGTTTCAAATCCGTCGCGCTCGGAGCCTGATTCGCCTGAACGAACAGTTCGTCGCCGCGTGCGTGCGCGATCTTTGCAACGCGGCGCGCATCGCGCGCGCGCGGATCGAGGATCACGCCGACCGGAAACGGTGCCGAAAGCATCGCCCGCTCGTCGCGCAACGACGATCCGAAGAGCCCGACCATCGCAACCAAGCGCGCCGGACCCGGAATGAATCCGCGGCGCGGCGATCTTCCCGCGACGACCGGATCGCGGCTAAAGAGGTCGCGCCGCGCCGGGCCCGCCGGAGCGAGGCGCGGCAGCGGCGTCGGTTTCGGCGCGGGAGCGGGTTTGAGCGGATGGAGCGCACCGTACACGAACGCCCAGAGCGCAAAGGCGGTCACCAAACTCCAAAAAATCGAGCGAGCGTTCATGCGCGCTCCGCCGCCGGACGGCGCGATGCGATCTCTTGCAGCAACGAAATCAGCAAAACGTTTGCGACGAGCGAGCTACCGCCGTAGGAGATAAAGGGCAGCGTGATGCCGGTAAGCGGAACCAGCCCGGCGACGCCGGCGACGATGATTGCCACCTGAAACCCTAAGGTTGCAGCGAGACCGACGGCGAGCAGGCTTGCAAACGCATCGGGCTGCTCGCGCGCAACGCTGACCGCCCGCCGAACGACGGCGAGATAGAGCGCGAGCATCGCGACGATTCCCAACCAACCAAACTCCTCGGCGATCGCCGCGACGATGTAATCGGTACTGACGTCGGGGATAAAACCAGGGTGGCCGAGTCCGAGGCCGGTGCCCATAAGCCCTCCTGCAGCAATGGAAAAATAGCTCTGCGCGGCCTGATATCCGGCGCCGTACGGATCGGCGAATGGATGCAGCCACACGGCGATTCGTTCGTGGACGTACGGAAAATGCATCGCCGCCCAAAACGCCACGAGTGCGAAGATCGCTGCCGCACCAAGCGCAAGGTCGCTGCGCCGCGTTGCGGCATAGAGCGTCGTTAACAGCGTGCACAGCAAGAGCGCACCCATGCCCAAATCACGCTGCACCACGAGCAGACCGATCGATGCACCCCAGCCTAAAAAGAGCGGCCCGAGGTATTTCACGTTCGCCCGCACCGACCACCACCGCGCTTTCGCGATAGCATCGCCCATCTCGGCTAAGTAGGCAGCGAGAAAAAACACCAAAAGCAGTTTAATGATCTCGACGGGTTCGACGTGCAGGCTGCCGATCCGAATCCACAGTTTCGCACCGTTGACCCGTTCGCCGAAGATCGCTGTCGCCGCAACGAGCCCTAACGAAAGCACGATCCATGTATATTTGACCGTTGCAATGCGTCGAAAGCGCGCCAGGTAGGGCTGGAGAAGCGTCGCGATTCCAAAAGCGATGCAGATCCATATCAGTTGTTTGCGAGCGAGTGCAGGCGAGAGCCGGGCGAGTAAGATTTCGCCGAAAAGAACGAGCACAATCGTTGCGAACGGGAAGAACCAGTCGCGCCGCCCGCCGCGCGTTTTACGGAGCGCCCAGGCAAGCGCAAGAACGACGGCGAGCGCAACGAGCCACGGCGAACCGGTCAGCACGCTCATGCGCCGATCTCCTCGATCTCCAACCGCGTCGCACCGCAATCGATTTCATCGCCGGCCCGCAACTCGATCGCGCCCTCGAATGCTTCCCCGTTCAGAAAGGTTCCGTTCGCGCTACGGAGATCGCGCAGGTAGAGCACGCCCTCCTCGGCCTCAAGGCGCGCATGGCGCCTGCTGACATCGCCATCCTGCAATTGCACGTGACAGTTCCCGGCACGGCCGATCACCGCCGGCGTCAACACACGCAATTCGCGACGCTCCGAACCCTCAAAAATCGAGAGGCGCACCGAGATCGGCGTAAGGTCGCCGATCGGCTCTCGCGCATCGGGACGGCGGATGAAGCCGACGGCCGCAACCAAAGCGAGGGCGCCGGTGATGCCCAACGTATCGAGGCGTACCCATGCATCCTGAAGTTCAGTCACGAATCTCTACGCGCATCCGCGTACTTCCAACCGTGATTTCGTCGCCGTCGCTCAAGGCTTGCCGTTCGATACGCGCATCGTTGACAAAAGTTCCGTTCGTCGATTCGCAATCGGCAATCGTCGCCACGCCGTCGTGAATGTCGATCCGCGCGTGCACGCGCGAAATACCCGGATCGAGCAAAAAAATATCGGATGATTCGCTGCGGCCGATAACGGTGCTACTCTGTAACGCAAAAATTCCGTACGCCGGCGCCCCCTGAACCATGTGCAAGAAAAACCGGTGGTGGGGATCTTCATAGATATCTTCGATGACGGTCGGTTCGAGTTCCACGCGCACGTCGACGGTGCCGGAGGGGAGATCCGGGCGCGCGATCATCGTCACGCGGGCAGGGCCGTCGGAGAACGTAATCCCGACGCGTGCCGCACAATCTTCCAGCAAGTCGGACCACTGCCGTTCGAGATAATCGCGATGCTCTTCGAGCCGCTCGTAGTCAACTTCGCTGACGCGTGCCTCGTAGCCGCTCGGCGCGCGCGTGCCCCCGTCGACCGCGCTGCGCGTTTGCGCCTCCATGACGGCAACGAGCTTCCTCGCGACCTGTGCCGGTTCGAGATCGCTCGGAAAGCTGCGCGCAAAGGCCCGCTCGACAAAGTCGGCGATGCTACGTTCGATGCGCGCAAACCAATTCATCGCACGCGTTCCAACAACGCGGCATAGAATCCATCCTGTCCCTCGATGGGAGCCATCAGCAGATCGCCGTTCGCATCGCAAAACGATGTAAGCGAAGCATGCATCGGAACGCGGATGAAGTCGCCGGCGGCGAGAAATGCATCGATGACGTTCGTACTCTCGCGTTCGTCGGTCGAACAGACCGCGTAAACGAGTCGGCCGCCCGGTTTCACATGCGTGGAGACCGTCGCGAGCAACGCGGCCTGCAGCATCGCCATGCGCTCGACATCCTCGGGGCGACGGCGCCAGCGCGCTTCGGGATGACGGGCGATAACGCCCAACGCCGTACAGGGCGCATCGAGCAGCACGCGATCGAAGAGCATCTCCGGCGGCACGAGCGCCGAGTCGGCAGCATCGCCCACCACAACGGCAGGTATTGGAAGATCGACGAACCGCTGGGTCTCTTCGAAGCGTCTCTGCAGAACGGCGACCTTGCGCGCATCGCGGTCGATGCAGGTGAGCGCTCCGCTCGGCCCAATGCGCGCGGCGATCTGCAACGCTTTATTCCCACGGCCGCTGCAACAGTCGAGAACGCGTTCGCCGGATTGCGCGTCGAGAATATCGACGATCGCCGCCGAGCTCTCCGACTGAATCCAGAACGGCGTGTTTCCGCTCTCGATAAGATCGAGCGCTGAACCCTCGTTCGGCCGCACCACCACGGCGTCGCGCGCGAGCGCCGAACGGCTCGCGTGCATTCCTCGCGCGGTCATCGTAGCGAGCACGCGTTCGCTTCCTCCCAACGCCACCACCGCATGTGCGGCGGGTTGGTTTGCCTCGCGGCAGATTTGTTCGATGAGGTCGTCACCGAAGCGCGCATGCAGACGGCGGACGATCCACGTCGGCAGCGAGTAGAGCGCGCCGTAGTAATCGTCGACATCAGCGTATCGTTCGCGCTGCGGCTCCGGCGTCGGTTCGCGAAGATAGCTTCGCAGCACCGCGTTGACGAGCGAACCGAGCCCCTGGTGGCCGTAGCGTTTCGCCAGATTGACCCACTCGAAGAGCGTTGCATGGACGTCGGGTTGCGTGTAGCGCAGTTCGTAGACGGCAAGGCGCAGCAATTCTTGAATCGTCGAAGGCAGTGTCTTCGCGCGCTCTTTGAGAAACGGACGCAACGCATCGTCGAGCGCGCGCCGCATTTCGATTGCGCCGTAGGCGAGCTCCGTTGCAAAGCGGCGATCGCGAGCGTCGAGTTTGCCGCGCTGGGCACGGTACCCAAGCGCCGCCTGCGCTGGGCGCGCTTCGACGCCGGGCTCTCCCGGGAAGACATCGCGCGCGACGAGTAACGCCACTTCACGCGCGCTCACCCTCGCACCGCCGAACGCATTTGCCGGTAACGCTCCCATGCCATCGCGCCTTTATTCGGCGCGATAACTTCGTCGATGGCGAAGCGGCCGTCCTCGTCGTGCGCGCGCACGATCTTCAGCCACTCTCCATCGACGAATGCCCGTGCAAGCGGAGCGGGCGCAAACGCACGTACCGCTGCGAGCAATCGCGAGGTTGGCCACGTGAGATCGACGATAAGATCCTCCTTCTTCAACGGTCGTGTCGTACTCGTTTCGCCGCTTTGCGGCTGCGACGTGAGGCTTCCGGCCTCCGCACGCACGATTGCTTCGCCGAGCATGCGCGCGCCGAGAGCGGCGAGCCGGTCGTGTAACTCGCCGTACTCTTCCTGCGCGCCGATTGCGACTCGTTCCTGCGCCACAAGGGGCCCGGTATCCATCCCCGCATCCATCAGCATGATGGAGAGCCCCGTCTCGCTTGCTTCATCGCGGAGCGCCGATTGAATCGGCGTCGCTCCGCGGTAGAGCGGGAGCAGCGAGGGATGCACGTTGAGCGCACCGAGCCGCGGCCAGGCCAAGAGCTCGGCCGGCAAGATGCGTCCGAAGCTTGCCAATGCGATGAGGTCGATCGCTTCCTCGCGGTGCTCGGCGTGGAACGCACGCATCGAGGTCGGTTCGAAGACCGGAACGCCGAGTTCGAGCGCCGCGCGTTTCACCGGCGTCGGAGTGAGCCGGTGCCCACGCCCGGATGGGCGTTCGGGTTGCGTGACGACGCCGCGCAGATCCGTGCGCTGCGCCGTTTCGCGTAGTGACGGAACAGCGAACTCGCTACTTCCGAAGAAATACGTGGAGAGCATCGACCTTACGGCAGCGACGCTGCGCGTTCGGCTGCCTCGAGTTCTTCGTCGGTCTGCGCCGGGCGCAGGTTCTTGACCTTATCGATGTAGAGTACGCCGTTGAGATGGTCGATCTCGTGTTGGAGACAGATGGCGAAGAGACCATCGGCTACAAACGCAATCCGTTTCCCGTGCCGATCAATCCCGCTGACGCGCACACGTTCGAAACGCGTCACTTCGCCGACGTAACCGGGAACGGAGAGACAGCCCTCGGTCCATTCGATCTCGCCCTCGGTCTCGTCGAACTTCGGATTGACGACGACGAACGGCCCGTGCTCGGGATTGCCGTCCTGTAAGTCCACCGTAAAAATGCGCTTCGAGATATTGACCTGCGGCGCCGCAAGGCCGATCCCCGGCGCATCGTACATCGTCTCGAACATATCGTCGATCAACTGCTGGGTCAACGGATCCTGCAGCTCTTTGGGGGCAACCCGTTTTGCCACCTTACGCAGCGTCGGGTTCCCCTCGGTGACGATTTCGCGGAGATAGGGCATACGTTGGGTATTCTACCTCCGCGCTCCGTGCTCTCCCTACTGGGTCGAGAAGCTCGAGAGCGCGGTCGCCCCCGTGCCCACGGCATAGCAAGCGGCGTTATTGAGGTTGTTGATATAGACCGAGAAGCCCGAACCCGTCACCAGCGCGTTGCTCAGCGCGGTCGCATAGTAGAGGGGATTCGCCATGCTCGGTGTCGCCGAGCCGGTCGGAAGCGCGCTCGCCGTCGTCGCCGCGAACTGCGCGGTAAATTGGACCCCATAGGTCGGCGGCCCGACGATCTCGGTATCCCACGCATTATTACCATCGCTCGGGAAGGCGCCGCTCGTCGCGACGTAGATCGTCGTCAGCGTCGCCGGCACCGCGGTCGCCCCCGGTTGCGGATAGAGCACCTGCACCGTCACCGGCGATACGCACGGCGTCGTCGGCGTCGGGGCGAAGGATGTGCCGCCGCCGTTACAAGCGGCAAGCGCCAGTGCCGCAACCGCTCCCACGAGCATCCCTATCGGCCGTACCTTCATCGTTTTCTTCTCCGTCATGTCCGTCGCTGTTTCCCGTATCGTTCCAGCTAACGCTGGGGCCTTCCTGAACCTGCGCTATAAAATATATCCCGAAAGGTCGGCACTTCCGACGATATCGGCGAGCCGCTCGCGCACGTAGGGCGCATCGACGACGACTGCGTGCTCGACGTCGGGTGCGGCGAACGAGACATCTTCGAGCACGCGCTCGAGCACCGTGTGCAGCCGGCGCGCGCCGATATTCTCGCTGCGTTCGTTCACCTCCATCGCGAAGCGCGCGATGCTTTCGATGCCGTCGTCGGTGAAGCTGAGATCGACGCCGTCGGCGGCG
>JAJXVC010000079.1 GCA_021782295.1 bacterium
GCACGCGCGCTCGAACTTTAGTTTTCTCGATGCCGGTTCGCACCCCGAAGAGCTCGTCGAACGCGCGGCGGAGATCGGCATCGAGGCGCTGGCCATCGCCGATGCCGACGGCCTCTACGGCGCGGTGCGCTTCGCGCGCCACGCTCGCGAACGTGCCTTGCCCGCGATCGTCGGCGCGCGTTTACATCTGCCGGGCGGCATTCCGCTGGTCGTACTCGTCGCGGAACAGTGCGGGTACCATCGCCTCTGCGAGTTGATCTCCGGGGCGCAATTACGCGGCAGCAAAGGCTCCCCCGAACTCGCTCTCACCGATCTCGAAGGCGATAACCGCGGCCTCATCACGCTCTGCGGCGATCTGCGAGCTCCTTTCGAAACGCTGCGGAGCCTCTTCCCCGAGTCGCTCTATATCGAACTTGTCCGTCGGCTGCGCAAAAACGATGCTCCGCGGAACGAATCGCTCGTTACGACGGCGCGTCAACTTCGGCTTCCCTACGTCGCGACCAACGATGTCGCCTACGCTCGCCGCGAAGATGCCGAGAGCGCCGCGATTCTCCGGTGCATCAAACACGGCGTCACGTTGGAAGAAGGCATCGCGCGCAACATCTTCGATGCGAATACCGAAGCGCACCTCAAGAGCCCGCGAACGATGGCGAGGCTCTTTGCCGATTATCCCGGTGCGATCGAACGCACGCTGGAGATCGCCGCGCGGGCCTGCTTTCGGCTGGAGAGATTGAGCGAGCAATTCCCGCTCTTCAGCGTTCCGGAGGGCTTCACGCGACAGAGTTATCTGCGCGCGCTGACGATGGAGGGGGCGGTGGGTCGCTACGGCACCCCGCTCTCGATTGCGGTGGAACGCCAAATTGAATATGAGTTGGGCATTATCGCCAAGCTCGATCTTGCCGGTTATTTTTTGATCGTCTGGGATATCGTCCGGGCGGCAAACCAAATGGGTATACTCTGCCAAGGGCGCGGATCGGCGGCAAACTCCGCGGTCTGTTACGCGTTGGGAATCACCGCCGTCGATCCGGTTGGGATGAATCTGCTCTTCGAACGCTTTCTCTCCGAAGAGCGCAATGAGATTCCCGATATCGATATCGATTTCGCGCACCGCGACCGCGAGCGAATCATTCAGTACGTCTACGAACGCTATGGGCGCGCGCACGCCGCGATGGCGGCGGAGGTCATCAGTTATCGTTCGCGCTCGGCGTTGCGCGATATCGGCAAAGTGTTGGGGTTATCGCCCGAGCGAATCGATGCGTTTGCGATCGATCTACGTGGGACGCGTTCCTACGGTAACGAGACGCTCCGCGAGACGGCGCCTGTCGAACGCTCCGCGCTCGAAGAGCGGCTCGTGCGGCTTTGCACGCGCATCGAGGGCTTTCCGCGGCACTTGGGGATTCATTCCGGCGGCATGGTGCTCGCGCGCGATCCGCTGGTGCGCGTTGCGCCGGTGGAGTGGGCGACGATGCGCGACCGCAGCGTTATTCAGTGGGATAAAGACGATCTTGCCGCTCTTGGGCTGATTAAAATCGATCTCTTGGGATTGGGAATGCTCTCGTTGCTCGACGAAGCTTTTGCCTTGCACCGGCGTTCGCGTCCGCGCGAAGCTCCGCTATCGCTAGCAGCGATGCCGCCCGATGATAGCGCCACCTATGCAATGCTCGAACGTGCCGATAGTATCGGCGTCTTTCAGATTGAATCGCGCGCGCAGCAATCGATTCTGCCGCGCATGAAACCGCGCACGTTCTACGACCTCGTCATGCAGGTGGCGATCGTTCGGCCGGGCCCGATTCAAGGGCAGATGATTCATCCGTTCTTGCGCCGACGCGCGGGATTGGAACCGGTGGAGTATCCGCACCCGAAACTCCGGCCGGTGCTCGAACGAACGCTCGGCGTGCCGCTCTTTCAAGAGCAGGGCATGCGCCTTGCCGTCGAGGCGGCGGGATTCTCTGCAGGAGAAGCGGATCGCTTGCGCAGAGCGATGGGGCATAAACGTTCGCACGAAAAAATGCAGGCGTTGCGAGCGCAGTTGATCGAGGGAATGGAGCGCAACGGCATCGAGCGCGTTGCAGCGGAAAAACTCTTCGCGATGCTCGAAGGCTTTGCCGATTATGGTTTTCCCGAATCGCATGCCGCGAGTTTCGCCTTGCTCGCCTATGCCTCGGCCTATCTCAAGTGCCATTATCACGCCGAGTTCACGGCGGCGATTCTCAACGTGCAACCGATGGGTTTTTATGCAACCGAAGTGCTGGTGAACGATGCCAAGCGGCACGGCGTCGTCATCGAACCGATTGCAGTGAATGCAAGCGAATGGTGGAGCTTCGTCGACGGCGCGGGTGCGGTACGGCTCGGCTTTCATTTGGTGCGCGATCTCGGCAGCGTGCAGCGCGAACGCCTCGAGGCGGCGTTGAAGGCCGGTGCGTTCGCCGATATGCTCGATTTCGCGCGACGCACCGAGTTGAGCCGCGAAGGGCTCGAGAGCCTCGCGGTCGCCGATGCGTTCGCACCCTGGTATCGCAGCCGCCGCGAGGCGATGTGGGCGCTGCGCGCACTCGACGAACGCGAACGGCGCGGCGAACTCGGGCGACTGATGGAGACGCAGGAGCCGAGGGTGCAATTTGCACCGTTGCAACCGCGCGAGCAGACGGCGTTCGATCTCTGGGCGACCGGTGTTACGACGGGGCCGCAGGGCATCGCGCATCTGCGTGCCGGGCTCGACGCGCGCGGCGTACTCTCCGCTGCTGCGCTCGCGCAGGCAAAGCATCGGCAACGGGTTTGCGTCGGTGGATTGGTGATTACGCGCCAGCGCCCCGGCACTGCGAAGGGCTTCGTTTTTCTTACGCTCGAGGATGAAACGGGGTTGGTGAACGTCATCGTGCGCCCCGATCTCTACGAACGAACGCGCCGCACGATCGCGACGAACGCAACGCTCGTCATCGCCGGGACGCTGCAGAAAGAGAGCGGCTGCATCGACGTGCTCGCCTCGGAGATCGAACCGCTGGAGAGCGCGAAGATGCTCGCCGGCGTCCGCGCGCACAACTTCCATTGACGTTCGGGCGGCCTTCATCGGCTTTTCCTCAAAATCGCCGATCGGCAGGCTAGAATCGAGCGTGGAGGAGCATCTCACCATGTCACAAGTCCACAACGAAAACCTACGGGATGACGTGCTCGCCGAACTCGATCTCGACCCGCAACTCGATGCCCATCGCGTCGGCGTCACCGTCGAGGACGGAATCGTCACTCTCGCCGGCACGGTCTCCAGCTTTGCCGAAAAATGGGCCGCTGAAGAAGCTGCAAAGCGCGTCAAAGGCGTGAAGGCGGTCGCCGAACGCTTAGAAGTCGATCTTCCGGCGATGCACGTGCGCGACGATACCGATATCGCGCGTGAGGTTACGAATGCCCTCGCTTGGAACGTCACGCTACCCACCGAGATTCGCACGACCGTCGAGAACGGCCACGTGACCCTCGAGGGAACGGTTGACTGGTACTATCAGCGCGAGCGCGCAGCCGAGACGGTGCGCAACCTTCGCGGCGTTCGCGGCGTGACGAACTACCTTGCGTTGCGCCCGCGCATCTCGCCGGAAAACGTCGAAGCGACGATTAAGCGCGCCTTCCACCGACAGGCACAGATCGATGCCGATAAGATCGACATCCGGGTCATCGGCGGGAAGGTCATTCTCAGCGGCAACGTTCACGGTTGGTTCGAACGGAGCGAAGCCGTGCAGGCTGCGTGGTCGATTCCCGGCGTGACCGAGGTAGAAAACAAGCTCGCACTCGTTTGACGACAGCGAGGCGCGGGTTTGCGCGCGATAGGCGTTCGCCGGTGGGAGGGGATACGAACCGACGAACGCCTATCGCATTACTGTGGGCGATCGTTATAGATGCGCTGCATGAACGGCGTCAGATATGTGCCTCGTGGAAGGCGATAGCTCGGCTGCGGGTACGGCACCGGCAAGCGGTGCGGATAGGGCCCGTGGGCGAGTTCGTCGTGCGCGCGCGGATAACAGACCGGCCAGGGTATCTCACCCTTCTCGTTGCCGCCCTGTGAGAACGAGGCGGCGTAGCGAACGTAATAGCAGCTCAGATCGCCGCTGAACCAATGTTCCAACGGAAGCAGGTAGGCCTCGGCATAATTGACGCGCGAGACGCCGCCGCTATCGACGATGCTGCGATGCAAGGTCGAGGGATCGGGCGCGCTCGTTGCAACCGCGAGCGGCGCGCGGTTCATATTGATGCGCGCGGCCGCGCGGGCGAGCTCCGCCCGCTGCTGCTCGACGAATGCTCGCGCGCTCTCGAGCGCCGAGCTCGGGGCTCTGCGAGCGTGTACGGAGCGGTGAGGAAGCTGCTGCGGCCGCTCGACCTGTTGGGAAGCGGCGACAGGTTGGGCCTGCCGAGTCGGGCGTGCCCTCTCCCGCCGAGGGTGCGTCCGGGGTGCGGCGGAGCGCGGAAGGGTCTTGAGCCCGATTCGCTTGACCGAGGCCAGAGCGACGATCTCGGTTCGCGCCTGCGTTCGCTGTTGGTAGAGGTGGAGAAGCGCCAGGCGCACGACGAGCAGGAGGGCGAGGATATGTAGCGCGATGGCCCCGGCGATGGCGAGCAAGGTTCGGCGGCGGCGGGCAGCCGGCAGATCCGCCGGCGTCGTCGGGCTAAAATAACTTCGGGGCACCGATGCAGAGTAACACCGCATCCATAGCGAAACCTTCACGATGCCATGAACGAGCAGAGTAAACAGGGACCGGGCTCGGAGATCGAAGCCGCGAGCGACCGCTCTTCGGTGAAGAACGCGCTTATTTGGATCGGTATTGCGGGCTTCGGCCTCGCGGTGACCGCAGTCGCCGCGCGCGTGCTCTTCTTTCGTCGTCAATCGGACCCGACCGGCCAACGCATCCAAGCCTTGATCGACGAGGCCAACTCTTTGTTGAAGACGCTTGACGACCAAAGGAATAGCGCCTAACCCGCCGCGCGTGCGCGTCGGGGACGAAGTCGAACTGACCTTCCACGATTTGCTCGTCAACGGGCAAGGCGTTGGAAGACTCGGCTCTCTTGCCGTGTTTTGCTGGGGGCCGCTTCCGCAAGAACGCGCGCTCGTTCGCATCACCACCATCAAGGCGCGATATGCCGTCGCGACCCAAGTGCGCTTGCTCTCGGGTTCGCCGCATCGCGTGGTGCCGTTCTGCGCGGCGTTTGGAACCTGCGGCGGCTGCCAGGTGCAGCACATGAGTTACCCGGCGCAACTCTCGTGGAAGCGAGAGGTCGTTCACAACGCATTGCGCCGCATCGGCGGGCTTCACGGTGTCGACGTTCGCAACGTTATTCCGTCTCCGCGTTCGCGGCGCTACCGCAATAAAGTCGCGCTCGTCGTCGAAGGCGGCGAACAGGCGCCGCCGCAGTTAGGATTTTTTCGGCAGCGTACCCACGAATTGGTCGAAATCGAGAGCTGTCCGATTTTGGTGCCGGAGCTCGACGAGATCGTCGCGCGGTTGCACTCGTTGCGCTTGGAAGACCGACTCGGCGAGGTCTACCGCCTCGCGCGCCACTTCGTTGCGCGGGCGTCGTCGGCGAACGGCGGCAGCGCGCTCTCCATCACGACCGAACGCGAATCTCCGGAGATCGCGCGCGTTGCGCAGCACCTCCTCGAACGTTTGCCGAAGGTGCGCGGTATCGCGAATTCCTTCGATCCGGCGAGCGCGAACGCGGTCATGGGGCGAGAGAACCGTACCGTCGCCGGGACGACGGCGATCGAAGAGACGATCGCCGGGGTTCGCTACCGCGTCTCACCGGAATCGTTCTTTCAGGTGAACCCCAGCGTCGTCGCAAAGATTTTTGCGCTGATGCATGGCGGGCTCGCACAACCGCGCAAGATCGTCGATCTCTATTGCGGCGCAGGGACGTTCTCGCTCTATTTTGCCGCAGCGGGAAGCCGCGTGCTGGGAATCGAGGAGAACCCCGCGGCGGTGCGGGAGGCCGAGGCGAACGCCGAACTCAACGGCCTTAGCGAGCGTCTCGAATTTATCTCCGCGCGCGTTGAAGAAGCGGTCGCGCGCCCCGATATCGCGGCGCGACTCCGCGAGGCGGAGATTCTCTTCCTCGATCCGCCGCGCAAAGGCAGCGATGAAGCGACGCTCGCCGCGATCGTGCGCGCGCGGGTGCCCAATATCTGGTATCTCTCGTGCGATCCGGCGACGCTCGCCCGGGATTTAAAGTTCCTCACGTCCAATGGTTATATCGTCGGGATCGTCCAGCCGTTCGATATGTTTCCGCAGACGGGACACATCGAAACGCTCGTTACGCTCTATTGCAATGTACGCGAGATTCAGGCAGCAGTCGAAGCGGCTTTCGCCGATACCCCGCCGCCGGAATGGCCCGACGACGACCAGTCATCACCCACGGAGTACCCTGATTTTGTCATCCGAGAATCTTGATATCGCCTACGTGGCAAAGCTCGCGCGCATCGCGTTAACCGAAGAAGAAGTCGAACGCTTCGGAACGCAGCTCGGCGATCTCCTCGGCCATGTCGCGACGCTCGCCGACCTCGACCTCGACAGCATACCGGCGACGGCGCAAGTGGTTGAATCGCGCAATGTGGTGCGCGAAGATTGCGAGCGCGACTCGCTCGATCGCGAAAAAGTGCTTGCCGGCGCGCCGCAACGGCAAGGTGCATTCATCCGCGTGCCACGCATCATCGGGCAGGCGTAACGATGGCAACGATAGCAAAAAGCGCGGCCGAAATCGCGCGCGCGGTCAACGCTCGCGAATGCTCGGCGCGTGAAATGATCGATGCGACGATGGAACGGATCGAGGCCGTCGAGCCGCAGGTCGGGGCGTTTCTCAGCGTACTCGAACGGCAGGCGCGCGAGAGCGCCGACGCGCTCGATGCGCGAATCGCCGCCGGCGAGCGCTTTCCGCTTGCGGGCGTGCCGCTCGCGGTGAAAGATAACCTCGCGCTCGACGGCACCGTGACGACCTGCGGCAGCAAGATGCTGGAACGCTGGGTTGCGCCGTATACCGCGACGGCGGTGCGTTCGATGCTCGCCGCCGGTGCGATTCCGGTCGGAAAAGCGAATATGGATGAGTTCGCAATGGGTTCGTCGTGCGAGAACAGCGCGCTCGGCGTCACGCGCAATCCCTACGATCTCCATCGCGTTCCCGGTGGATCGAGCGGCGGTTCGGCGGCCTCGGTCGCAGCGCATGAAGCGGCGATCGCGTTGGGAAGCGATACCGGCGGTTCGATTCGCGAGCCCGCCGCCTTTTGCAATCTCGTCGGTTTCAAACCGACCTACGGACGCATTTCGCGCTACGGGCTCATCGCGTTCGCGTCGAGCCTCGATCAGATCGGGCCGTTGACGCGCACGGTCGAAGATGCGGCGCTTGCCTACGACGCGATGGCGGGCTTCGACCCCATGGATGCAACCAGCGTCGATCGTTCGGTCGAACCGACCGCAGGAGCGCTGCGCGAGGATCTTCGCGGTCTCCGCATTGGGGTCGTGAAGCAATTCGATACCCATAAACTCGGCGCCGATATCGACAGCGTCTACGATCGTGCCTTGCACGATATCGAAGCGCTCGGTGCCGAGATCGTCGAAGTCGAACTGCCGACTGCGGATTACGGACTTGCAACCTATTATCTCATTGCTCCGGCTGAATGCAGCTCCAATTTGGCGCGCTTCGACGGGGTGCGTTACGGTTTGCGCGTCGACGGCGCGGACGTCGCGGAGATGAACGAACGTACTCGCGCGGCGGGATTCGGCCCGGAGGTTAAGCGCCGTATTTTGATCGGCACCTACGCGCTGTCGAGCGGTTACTACGACGCCTATTACGTTCGCGCGCAAAAAGCGCGGACGCTCGTCGCGCGCGACTTCGCCAAGGCGTTCGAACGCTGCGACCTCATCGCCGCACCGGCGACAAGCTCGCCGGCATTTCGTTTCAAATCGAAGAGCGATCCCTATAGCATGTATCTCATGGATTACTACACGATCCCGATGTCGCTGGCGGGGCTGCCGGCGTTGAGCGTTCCCTGCGGTTGGGTGACGCCCGAAGGCGGCGAACGCCCGATGCCCTTGGGGCTGCAACTCACCGCGCCGCTCTTCGCCGAACGGCCACTGCTCGCCGCGGCGCATGCGTACGAACGCGCGACGATGCATGCCGCCAAACATGGAACGGAAGTTGCGGAGGTGGCGCGATGAAATACGAAGCCGTCATCGGCATCGAGTGCCACGTCGAACTGAAAACTGCGAGCAAGATGTTCTGCGGTTGCGCGAATCGTTTCGGGGCCGAGCCGAACACGCTGATCTGTCCGGTCTGTCTCGGCATGCCCGGTGCGCTTCCGGTGCCGAATGCCGCCGCGATCGAGTACATGATTCGCGCGGGGCTCGC
>JAJXVC010000080.1 GCA_021782295.1 bacterium
TACCGCGCACGCTGCGCGCGTACAACGAATTGAGCGCCTTATAAAAGCGGAGGAGATCGTTTCCGATGCGTTCGATCTGCGAGAACTGCTCGACCGAGAGCCCGAAGGGCTCGGGAGCGACCCGCCACGCGATGCGGTCTTCTTCGTTCTCTACCCGGAAGAGCCCCGGGGGAATCGCTGCTTCGACCTTGAGCGCGCGATCGCGCGCGGTCAGATCGGAGATGGTGGATGGAAAGGACAAAAGAAACCTCTATCGACAGCCGTCGGGTATTTTTGCAGAGTTATACGCGATGTAACGTCGCCGCATGATTCTTCTTAACGCCTTTGAATCGAACTCGGTTTCGCTCTATTTGATGATGACCGCACCTGGGGTGAGCAGGGCCGAGTCGATCGATGCGGAGTCGGGCGTCACGTGCAGGGTGAGGTGCAGGGTGCCGACGAGGCCGATCGGGGCGAGTTCGATGGAGGCAGGAGCGTTGGCCGACGCACTCCCCATCGGCAGCAAAAGCGCGAGTTGTACGGTGGCGCTGCGGCTCGGCGTCGAGGTGGTCGCCTCGACATGGGCGGTGCGCGAACTCGTCGCCGGGTCGAGCGTCACCGAGCGCAAGCAGAGTTCGATGCTCACCGGCGAGCCCTCGACGGTGAAGCCCTCGTTCGTGCAGGCGGCCTGCGCGAGCGCCGGGCTTGCGACCGCGAGCATCGCCGCGAGGGCGAGGAGCGGGGCGAAGCTCCGTCGAGCGGTCGAAGGGAAAGCTTTCACGATACTTTCGCTAGTTCGACCGCCGATGGTCGCACCCCTCACATTGACGGGAGCGGTTATGCTATGAGGCCGTGATACCGATAGAACTCATTGCACTCGACTTGGATGGAACGCTCTTGCAGGCCGACGATCGTGTCGCCGCGCCCGAACGAAAAGCGATCGAACGGGCGCTTGCTCGCGGGGTGCGCGTCGTCCTCGTGACCGGACGGGGGGCGGAGTTCCCGTCGATGCTCGCGCGCGAGCTGCGGCTCGATCTGCCGGTTATCTGCTGCCACGGAGCGCTCACCAAGGATTTCCAGAGCGGGCGGAGCTTGGGGCATATCCCGGTGCCGATCGAGCAGGCGCGCGAACTGATCGATTTTGCCGTCGCGCGCGACCTCGATCTCGCGATCTATCACGAGGAGCGCTTCCACCGACTCGCGGGACGCGAACGCTATATGCCCGATATGGTCGCTCCGCATTGGGTCGAGGTCGAGGATTTTCGCCTGCTGCGCGAAGGCGCACCGACGATGCTTCGTTTTCTCGGCAATGCCTCGGTCGAAGCGGTGCGCGGCGAGCTCTCGCGGCGCCCGGTTCACGCAAAGTTCGAGCACTGGGGCGCGTTTGAAGAGTGTGCGGTAACCGCGCGCGAAGCGACGAAGGAGCGCGCCTTAGCGCGGCTCTGTGCCGATTTTCAGATCCCGCGCGAGCGCGTACTCGCCATCGGCGATTCGGCGAACGATCTTCCGATGCTGCGCTGGGCGGGCATCGGCGTCGCGATGGGGAACGCGGAGCCTGCCGTCCGGGAAGCGGTCGGCCGCGTGACGCTCGACGTTGCACGCCATGGCGCGGCGCGCGCCATCGAACGCTATGCGTTACCGTCCCAAGGGAGAAGAAGTGCATGATGCAGCCGAACGCAAGCCCCGATTACGAATCGCGGTTACGGAAGATTCTTGCCGACGCCGATTGGGCAGCGCTGCGAGAGTTTGCGCGGAGCGAGAATCATATCCCCGACGAAGTCTACGCAAAAGACGAACACTTCTGGAGGGTATTGCTGCATAAACTCATCTGCAATCGCATCGATCAACTCCACCTGCATGCTGCCTCGCGAGCCTGGCTCGATCAGAACGGGTACAGCACCGATCTCGGCGGTTTCTAAGGCGATGCCGAGCATCCGCATCGTCGCCTTCGCCCGGCTGCGCGAGGTACTCGGAGCGAGTCGGCAGATCGCGCTCGCCGACGGCGCAACGGTGCGCGAACTGTGGGCCGCACTCGTCGAGAGCGAACCGCGGCTGCAAGGGCTCGATGGCGGATTGCGTTTTGCCTGCAACGAGCGGCTCTGCGATACCGGGCAGGTGTTGCGCGAGGGCGATGAGGTGGCGTTGTTGCCGCCCTACGGGGGCGGATAGTCGCGATGTTGGCAATCGTCGAGGAACCGATCGATCCGCGAGCGGTCGAAGCCGCAATCCGCAGCTCCGCCTGCGGGGGAGTTGTGAGTTTTTGCGGTGTGGTGCGCGAAAGCGCCGATGATGGTCGAGCGGTGACCGGGCTTCGCTACGAAGCCCATGCCGGGTTGGCGCGAGCGAGTTTCGTGGAGATCGCCGACGAGATTCAAGCGACGATGCCCGAGGTACGGCTCGCCATCGTCCACCGCATCGGTGAACTCGCCGTCGGCGATATCGCCGTCATCGTCGTCGCCGCTGCGCCGCACCGGGGCGATGCGTTCACCGCGGCGCGCAGCGCGATCGATGCGCTCAAGGAACGCGCACCGATTTGGAAAGAGGAGCGCTATCGCGACGGAGCGCGCGCCTGGATCGAGAATCGTTGCGGTGAGGGGAAACCGTGAAGCTCGATCTGCATCACGTCGCAACCGAGAACGGCTCGATCGCGGCGCTCGCGTACGAACCGCGCCGCTCGCGCGAGTTGGCGATCGTTGTCGGGCACGGATATTCGAGTAGTAAGCACAACCTCGATCCGCTCTGCGCATTTCTCGCCGCGCACGGATTTGCGATCTATTCGCTGGATTTTCCCGGACATCGGCTCGGCGCGAGCGGCGGACGCTTGCGCGATGCCGAGGATACCGTCGCGGCGATGGCGGCGGTCGTCGCGCTTGCGCGTTCGCACGGTTATGCACGCGTGTTGACGCTGGGGCACAGCATGGGGGCGATGGCCGCGCTCTTCACCGCTGCGGAGGATCGCGCGTTGCTCGGGGCGGTGGCGATTGCGACCGGGTACGGGCGGCCGACCGCGCTCTCGGCGTTGCAACGCGCCGGCGCGACGGATTTCCGTTCCGGATACGTCGATGGCGTAACGCTTCCGGAGCTCGTCGAAGGAATCGATCGTCGGCTCGATCGCCGGCTACCGATGTTGCTCGGTCGGCAGACGCTCTACGTTGCGGCGAGCGCCGACGCGATGGTCTCGCCGGCGAGCGTTCGCGATCTCTACGAGCGCGCTCCGCAGGAAAAGCATTTCGTCACCATCGAGAGCGACCACACCGAAGCCGGGCCGCGCGCTCGAGCCGAGGTTTTGGCGTGGCTTGACGAACGTTTCCCGAGATCGTGAACTTCGCGGGTACGCACGCGCTGCGGCGCTACAGCAGGCATCTCCTCATACCCGAGATCGGCTTAGCGGGGCAGCAGCGCCTCGCTGCGGCGCGGGCGCTGGTCATTGGTGCCGGTGGGCTCGGGGCACCCGTCCTCGCCTATCTTGCTGCTGCCGGCGTCGGTCGGATCGGCATCATCGACGACGATTGCGTCGACGAAAGCAATCTGCAGCGGCAGATTCTCTTCGAGCAGGATGATATCGGCGCCCCGAAGGCCGAGGTCGCGGCGCGGCGTCTTCACGCGCTCAATCCGCAGGTGACGATCGATGCGCTCCAACGGCGTTTCGATGCAAGCAATGCACGCGAACTGGTGCGACTCTACGATGTGGTCATCGATTGCAGCGATCGCTTTACCACGCGCTACTGCGCGAGCGATGCCTGTTCGTTGGAAGGGAAGATCGAGATTTTCGCCGCGATCTTTCGTTTCGATGGGCAAGTGACGCGCTTCGATTCCGAGGGGCCCTGCTATCGCTGTCTCTTTCCGCACGCCCCCGAGCCGGGAAGCGTTCCAACCTGCGCGGAGGGCGGCGTGCTCGGCGTATTACCCGGTATCGTCGGTGCATGGCAGGCAAACGAAGCGCTCAAAGCGCTCTTGCAGATCGGCGAGCCGCTACGCGGGCGCTTGATGCTCGTCGATGCGCTCGCCGCCCGCAGCCGCGAGGTGCGTTTCGAACGCGATCCCGATTGCATTCGTTGCGGCGAACGGCCGACGCTCTTCGAACCGGTCGATCTGATCGAAGAAGCGACCGCTCCGCTGACCGGTGTCGTCGAGATCGCTCCGGAGGAACTCGACGCGGCGATGCGCGAGGCGATTCTTCTCGACGTTCGCGAACCGCACGAAGCGGCGCTCGGGATCGTTCCGGGCGCGCTGCACGTTCCCGCATCGCAGTTAGAGGCGCGCATGCACGAACTCGATAGTGCGAAACGCTATATCGTTGCCTGCCGCGTCGGCGTGCGCTCGCGCTGGGCGATCGGGCGTCTGCGCGATGCGGGGTTCAAACGGTTGGCGCATCTCGAGGGCGGACTCCTTCGTTACGCCGCGCTCGATGCGGGATTCGAGTTTTTTTAGCATGCAGCGGCGGCAATTCGGCGCGACCGGAATCGCACTTCCCGTCATCGGGCAAGGCACCTGGAATATTCCCGAGAGCAAACAGCGGCGTAGCGAAGCGATCGCCACGTTGCAACGCGGGGTTGCGCTCGGAATGACGCATATCGATACCGCGGAGATGTACGGTTCGGGCGAAGTCGAGCGCATCGTCGGCGAAGCGATCGCACCGCTCGAACGCGCGTCGCTCTTTCTCGTGAGTAAGGTGCTCCCGAGCAACGCAAGTTACGATGGAACGCTCGCCGCCGCGAAGCGAAGCCTCCAACGCCTTGGAACGCCGTACCTCGACGGCTATCTGCTGCATTGGTGCGGCGAATATCCCGTGGAAGAGACGATGCGCGCAATGCGAACGCTGATCGAGAACGGCAGCATTCGCTTCGCCGGCGTCAGCAACTGCGATCTCGAAGATCTCGAACGCGCCCGCGAAGCACTCGCGCCCCATCCGTTGATCTGCGATCAGGTGCTCTACCATCTTCACGAACGCACGGCCGAGCATCGCCTCTTCCCGTACGCGCGATTGCACGAGATCGCGGTCGTCGGATATACCCCCTTCGGAAGAAAAGCGATCTCGGCATTGCTCGCCGATTCGACGCTGCGCGAGATCGCAGCCGCGCACGACACGAGCGTGCGAGCGGTCATTCTCGCGTTTTTGACTCGCGAGCCGATGCTTTTTGCGATTCCCAAAGCCTCCTCCATCGCCCACGTCGAAGAGAATGCGCTCGCCGGTGAGATCCGTCTGCGCAGCGATGAATGTGCGGCGATCGATCGTGCCTTTCCCAAAGGCCCCCTTGGCGATCTCGCTACGCTCTGACGACGCGACCTTGACGAGCGTGCGCAAGGCGCTCGCGGAACGCTGTCAAGCGCTCGGCGTGCGCGCGCGCATTGCCGATGCCGAGGTCGATGTCGAGACGCGCGAGCGCATGCGCGATGCCTTCGAGCGCGGCGATCTCCAGACGTGGGGATACGGCGATGCCTATGCCGATGCTGCCGCCGACCCGCTCCGCATTCTCGAGCGGGCACGCAGCGTTATCTGCGTGGCAATTCCCTACGCTCGCCCCGCACCCAAACGCGTGAAACCCGGGAGCGGCCGGGTCTCCAAATATGCCTGGTCGCGCGATTATCACGTGCGTGTCCGCGCGATCCTCGACGATCTCGCCGCGCAGATCGATGCGACCGCCGAGCGGAGCGTTACCGCGATCGCTTGCGATACCGCACCGGTCGCCGAGCGGGCGCGCGCCGCGCGCGCGGGGCTGGCCTGGATCGGCAAACACACCAATGCGATCGCTCCCGAGCTCGGCTCGTACGTTTTTCTCGGCGAGATATTCTGCTCGCTTCCGCTTCCCGCCGATGAGCCGCTCAAAAAATCGTGCGGAGCATGTCGCCGCTGCATCGATATCTGTCCGACCGGTGCGCTGCGCGGGGACTACACGATCGAGGCAACGCGCTGCATCGCCGACCTCACGCAGCGCGTCGACGCGATACCGCGCGCGCTGCGCCCGTTGCTCGGCGATTGGCTCTGGGGATGCGACCTCTGCCAGGAGGTCTGTCCGCCGACCGTGCGTGCCGGGCTCTGCGGCGATGCGGCGTTCGATCCCGTCGATGAGGCGCTCGCGCAACCCGACCTTCTCCGATTGCTGGCGCTACGCAGCGGTGAGTACAAACGCCGCTATCGACCGACGGCGATGGGATGGCGCGGCGCGGCGGTGCTGCGCCGAAACGCCGCAATGGCGCTGGGAAACGCCCTCGACCGCGCCGCCATTCCGGCGCTCGCCGCTGCACTCGCCGAGGATCCGCACCCGCTCGTGCGCGGGGCCGCCGCGTGGGCGCTCGGTCGTATTGGCGGCCCGGCAGCGCGGCGAGCGTTAGCACGCGCAAGCGATGCGGAGATCGACGAAACGGTCGCCGAGGAGATCGCCGCTGCATCCAAGAGTGCGGCTTTCGGCGTTGAAGGTTCGAGCTAGTGGAAACCATCGATCTTCGCGCCGGATCCCTCACCGATGCGTTCGCGCGCCGGATCGATTATCTGCGCATTTCGGTGACCGACAAATGCAATCTTCGCTGCATCTACTGTATGCCTGCACAAGGGCTGCCGTGGATCGAGCGCGAGCAACTGCTGAGCTTTGAAGAGATCGAGCGGCTCGTTCGGATCTTTGCGGGGCTTGGCGTCGGCAAGATTCGGCTCTCCGGTGGAGAGCCGCTGGTGCGACGCGACCTCCATCGTCTGGTCGCGATGATTCGCGCCATCGATGGAATCGAGGAGATCGCGCTCTCCACCAACGGCTTGCTGCTCGCAGAGCAACTGCCTGCGCTCGTGGCTGCCGGACTTACGCGCGTGAACGTCTCGCTCGATACCTTGCGTGCGGAGCGCTTCGAAGCGCTCGCTCGTCGACCGGGGCTCGCACTCGTGCTCTCCGGAATCGACGCTGCCGTGCGCGCCGGCCTAACGCCGGTAAAAATCAATTGCGTGACGATGCGCGGACGAAACGACGACGAGATCGAAGCGTTCGCCCGCTATGCGCGCGAACGCGAGGTTGCGGTGCGTTTCATCGAGTTAATGCCGGTGCGCGAGAATCTCGAGATCGCCGCAGAGGCCTACATCGGGGCCGAAGAGATTCTCGAGCGGATATCGGCGATGGAATCGCTGCATCCGATAGCCGGGCCGCGCGGGAACGGCCCAGCGCGGTATTATGGTTTTGCAAGCGGCGGTGGAAGCATCGGCGTCATCAGTCCGCTCTCGCACGATTATTGCGAACGCTGCAATCGCGTGCGCCTGACCGCCGACGGTCGGCTGCGGCTCTGCCTCTTCGGCGAGAATCATCTCGATCTGAAGCAGGCGTTGCGCGCGGGCGAGAGCGACGAGCGTTTGCGCGATCGATTGACCGCGGCGATGTTGGTGAAGCCGGAGCGGCACCACTTGCGCGTCGGCGAGGCCACCTCGCAAATGCGCGCCTTTAGCGAGATCGGGGGCTAGCCACTCGCTGCGCGATCATCCGTTGCGCAGCGGAGAAAATCTGCATGGCAGCGGCACGGCGCTCCGGCGTCGCGGCGCTCTCGCTGGGAAGGAAGACGGTCATCGCGGCGTTCGCTTCGAAGACGACGAGCTTTCCCTCGCGGGAGATCGCGAAATCGACTCCTAAATAATCGAGTTCGGTCGAACGCCCGACGGCAACGAGCGCCTCGGTGACGCGGTCGCCGAGATGCCCGCGAAGATCGGTGAGGTAATCGATCTCCTCGGCGCGCTCGGCGGGGCCCATCTCGGCACTGAAATAGTGAATATTCCAATGGCGGGCGACGGCAAGATGTGCGGGATACGGCACGCCGTCGACGATCATCGCGCGGTACTTTCGAATGCGACCATCATCGGCGGCGGTATCGACATACTCGATCTGCAGTAACTCGTATCCCGGGAGTGAGGTAAGCGCACTTTCAAGTTCGGCCTCCGTGGTGATGCGTTCGAAGTGCGCGCCGTTGTGATAGCCGGGGGAGCGGAGAAGAAAGGGGAGGCTCGCCGCGTCGATTTCGGTGCGCGGAAGCAGCCGGACGCTCGGGGCGATCGTGTTGGGAATCGTTTGGATGCGAAGCGGATGCGCGACGCGCGAAGTGTGCGCCATGAGGCGCGGCGCGTTGAGAACGGGGGCGCGGTCGCTTTCGAGAAGTTCGGTCGCCATTGCGAGTGCCGGCGCGTCGATATCGGGGTCGGCGATAAGATTAAACGTAATATCGTGCGCGGGAAGTGCGAGTTCGGGATCCCAGTATTGCACGAGGATTGTCGTGGTTTCGAAGAGGAGCGGGTCGAGAATTTGATCGGTTCCGGTCTGTCCTTGCACCGACGAAGAACCGAGTTGCAAGACGCGAATCGGTTCGCCGT
>JAJXVC010000081.1 GCA_021782295.1 bacterium
GTTGATAATGTACGCGTCCGTTCTTCGCCAGGAAATCGGTCAGCGGAAAACGCGTGACCTGCCGTTCGTCGAGGCGCAGATAGGCGATCTGCTTTCCGTCCGGCGACCAGCGAAAGCCGTGGGTGAGGCCGAGTTCTTCCGGATAGACCCAGTCGAGTTGACCGTCGAGAATGTTGTTGCTCGAACCGCCGTGCGTGAGTTGCACGACGCTGTTCTTGACTCCGAGATGCGCGACGTAAAGATTCGATTTTTTCGCGAAGGCGATCGCGCGGCCGTTCGGCGACCACTGCGGGTCGGAGGCTGCGGTTGCGATCTTTTGCAGCGTGTCGCTTGAAATCGTATAGACATAGAGCGCCCCACCCGCCTCGATGGCAAGCCGGCGATCCTGTGGCGACCACCCCACGTTATACGGCGTTGCGCCGCGCTTGCCGAACCGATCCGGCTGCAACAGCACCCGAGCGCCGACACCGTGAAGCGCGCGAACCATTAGCGGTAGATGCTCGGAAGGGTCCTGCGAGGGCAGAACGTAGGTGAATCGCTCTCCTCGGTGCGACCAGGAGATTGCCGCAGGTTGCCGCCCCCAAGGAGGCTCTTTCCCAAAGGCCGACGAGGGCGTCAATGCGGCCCGCGCGGGCGCCGCGGCGAGGGCAATCGTTAACACGGCGGCGAGAACGGCGATATGTTTCACCTGCTTCATACGCGGGACTTTCGCCCGTGCGCGTGGCAATACTTTCCCTATGGTAGATCCCATGGAGCCGAGTTTCACCGGACAAAACCCCATCGTCGCAGCGGCCGAACGCATTCGCGCGCAACGCGCATTCGGCGAACTTCTCGAAGAGAGCGATGCCCCGAGCGCAGCGCCCACCGACGGCGGCGCAGAGAGCTCGCTGCGAGCTTTCGCCGATGCACTCGCGTTGGGAATCAAACGCCTCAACTCGATTCTTGGCGACCGAAACGGCGTTCGCTTGGTTCGTCTCGAGAAACCGCTGCGTTTGCGGTTACGATTCGGCGAGCATCGCATCGCGCTCGAACTCGACGAGAGCGCCGAATTGGTTCGCATTCGCGGTCTCAAATTCGACGGCGACTATCAGTTCGTTCCCGATAGCGCGATTCCGAGTCTCATCGACGTTTCGAAGGTTTCAACGGAGAGCGGCTACGGCGAAGCAATCACGCCTTCGATGCTTTTGCAGTCGCTCGCGCGCGACGCCGAGCTTCCGCGCCCGCCGCACCTGGATTCGCCCGGCCCGCTCTCGTTTTAGCAACGATCGGCGCGCTCGGACAGATCTGCTGAACCGGGCAACGATCGCAGAGCGGTCGCGGCGCTTTGCAGATCGCGCGACCGTGAAGGATCAGCCAATGATGGGCAAAGCGCCACTGTGATTCGGGCAGCAGCGCGGTAACGTCGCGCTCTACGGCGAGCGGGGTCGTTCCGATTGTGAGCCCCAACCGATGCGCGACGCGAAAGACGTGCGTGTCGACGGCAAATGCGGCCTCGCCGAAAGCGACCGAGAGCACGACGCTTGCCGTTTTTCGCCCGACGCCGGGAAGCGCTTCGAGATCCTCTCGCGTTTCGGGCACCTTGCCCGCGTGCGTCTCGACCAATGCACGTGCTGCAGCGATAATGTTTTTTGCCTTCATTCGAAAAAAACCACAAGACTGAATCAAGCGTTCGACATCGCTCGCCCGCGCAGCCGCCAATGCCTTCGGCGTCGGATAGGCGGCAAAGAGCGCTGGGGTCGTCAAATTCACCCGCGCGTCGGTACACTGCGCCGAGAGGATGACGGCGACGAGTAATTCGAACGGGTTACGATAGGAGAGCGCGGTCACGGCGTGGGGATAGGCTTTCTCGAGAAGCTCCAGCTCTTTTTTCGCAATCGTTTTCGAAACTTTACGATTTGGAAACGGAATTACAGCCACGGGCGATATTTTGCGCTCAATCGCCGCGGGCAACCTGCCGATGAACCGGCTACGATGAAGGGCGAACGGGAGGTCGACGATCTAGCCGTTATCGGCGGCGGCCTTGCCGGCGCAGCGGTTGCTATTGCCTGCGCACGATTCGCGCGGCACGCGCGCCTCCGCTTGTTTTCCCCCGAAGAACCCGGACGCGGCGCCGCGTACGGTGACATTTCGCCGCAATGGCTTATGAACGGCCCGGCCCGCGCGATGAGTATTATCGCCGACGACTCAGGGCATCTCATCAACGCATTACGATGCTATCCGGAGACGCTTGTCACACGGGAGCGCTTCGGCGCGTACGTCGGCACAACACTTCAAGCCGCGCTCGCAGAACGGCCGCAGATGCGCATCGAACGCACCACAGTCGTCGATATCGATCGTGGAAGGCATGGCTTCGTCCTCACGGATGCGCGCGGTCGTCGCTTCCGCGCGCATACGGTGGTACTCGCGCTTGGAAATGCGCCCCCGGCAGATGATTTCTTACCGCGCGAATTACGCGAAAGCGAACGCTATTTCGGCGATCCGTGGCGCACTCGAATCGACGAACTCCCCGCTGGTAACATGCTTTGCATCGGTAGTGGGCTCACCGCAATGGATCGCGTTGCCGCCTATCGGCACACGATGCAGGGTGGAACGGCGTACACACTCGCGCGTCACGGCTATCTCCCCGCTCGCGAGGCTCCCGAAATTCGCGCCTGTCGCTACACGGAACTTGGTATCGACGAAGAGTCTCCGCTCTCGTTGTTTCGTTCGGTACGATCGGCGATGGAGCGGCGCGTCGCTGCCGGCGGCGATTGGCGAGAGGTCGCCGAATCGCTTCGGCGTCCCTCGCAACGCATCTGGCTGGGGTGGACGATCGCGCAACGTCGTCAATTTCTCGAGCGACTCTCCGCTCTGTGGGGATCGCTACGCTATCGCGTCCCGCCGGCCACCGAGGACGCCGTCATCGCGCTTCGTCGCGCGGGACGCTACGTACCGTTGCAAGGTGAAATCGTCGCCGCCGCGGAGGGAGCGGACGGTATCGAGATCGTCTATCGACGCCGCGGCGAACAGGATCGGATCAGCGTTGCATCGGTCGTCAACTGCACCGGCCCGAACGGAGACCTACACACGAACCCCAACCCGCTGATACACGCGCTGCTGCATCGCGGCCTCATTCGCCGCGATCCGCTTCGCCTCGCTCTCGATGCGACACCGTACGGCGAAGCGATCGATGCCGAAGGACTTATCGACGAGCGATTGATCGCCATTGGGCCGATGCTCCGCGGCATCCTCTTCGAGAGCACTGCGGTCCCGGAGATCGTGGAACAAGCGCGTGCGATCGCGATACGCATGGCACGCGAACGCGAGAGTCGGGTCGCATGATCGCCGGGCTCGACCTCGATCGCATCATCGGCGAGCGCCTCGCAAGCCGTTCGCACTGGGAGGGCTTGCTTCCGCGCCGCAAAGTCGGTTACACGCGCTCGCGTCTCTTTCTTTGCAACGACTTCGAAGTTCTCGCGTTGCTTTGGTTCCCCGGTGCGACGACGCCGATTCACGACCACGGCGACTCCTACTGCGCCACTCGCGTGCTCACCGGCGAATTGCAAGTCACGCGCTACCTGAGAACCGAGAGCAAGAACGGAGCCGATCGACCCTCGTTACGATTGATCGGGCGCAGCGTGCAACACGTTGGTGAGGGTGACGCTCTGGAGGGAGCGCGCGATCTCCACAGCGTTACGAATGAAACGAAGCAGGAGGCACTCTCGCTCCACATCTACGCGCCCCGCTACACCGAATTTGGAATCTACGAAGAGTCGGGGATTCGCCTTGCAACCGCTACGGCGCGCTACGACGCAGTTTTCGATTTTTAACTTTAGGCTAAAGAAATTGTATCGCCGTCGCGAGCCACGATGCCGTCTTTCTCGAGAGCGGCAACCAATTCGTCGAATTGTTCGCCGATTTTCGGAGGCACTACGCCGATAATTTCGCGCTCCAAATCGAGGAGCGATATGCGTTCTCCCGAAGGGAGTTCTCGCAGACGATCGACGATGCGACCACGCGCAAACCTTGCCGTCGATTCAAATGGGACCGGTTCCTTCGCCCTCGTCGTCTTGGCAAACTCTTCACGCAGGCGCTCGAGGCGCGCAGCGTCAATCGGCGCGGCAACGCAGAGCGTTTGCAGCGGACAGGCGGCACAGCGCGGGGCTCGCGCAGTGCAAACGAGCGCTCCGAGATCCATCATCGCCGAGCTCCAGTCGTGCGCCTCGCCTTTGGGAACGAGTTGGCGCGCGAGCAGCTCGAGTTCTTTTACGCTCGCTTTGGCCGGATATTCGATACCGAAATGTACGCGATGGACGATACGACGAACGTTCGTATCGCTTGGTGCCGCGTCATAGTTAAAGGCGAACGCCCGAATCGCGGCGACGGTATATGGGCCGACGCCGGGCAATTCGAGCAGCGCCTTCTCATCGCTGGGCATCTCGCCTTCGAACCGTGAAACCACCGCATCGGCGAGCGCCTTTAAGCGAACCGCTCGCGTGTTATAGCCGAGCCCTTTCCAGTAACGCACGACTTCCGAACGCGGAGCCTTCGCCAACGCCGCAAATGTCGGGAAACGCGATATAAAAGTTCCGAAAATCGGAACGACGCGATCCACCTGCGTCTGTTGCAACATAAATTCGCTAACGACGGTGTAGTACGGATTCCGCACGACGCGCCAAGGCAAATTTGCCCGCCCGTATTTTGCATACCAGGCAAGCAAACGTTTTTGAATCCCCGTCATCCGCGCAAGCTACGCATCGCTTCGCCGATACGACGAATACCTTCAGAGATTTCGTCGCGTCGAACCGCGGTTAATGCCAAGCGAAAATTATGGTCGCCGCCTGAATTAGCGTAGAACGCTTCGCCGAAAAGGAACGAAGCACCGAGACGCTCGGCGGCATCGAGCAAAGGACGAGCGCGCATCTCGCGTGGGGTTGCGACCCAAAGATAGAAGCCGCCGCTCGGACCGATCGCACGAACGCCGCTGGGCCAGTACTTCGCAATCGCTTCATCGGCGATCTTCCTGCGCAAGTGTAATTCTTCGCGCAGCTGTTCGATATGCGCGTCGTAGCCGCGTTCGAGATAATCGACGATAGCGGCTTGAACGTAGAGGCTCGTCGCCATATCGTAGGCCTGCTTGCGCATTAAAAGTCGATCGACGATCGTGCGCGGAGCGACCATCCAACCAACACGCAAGCTCGGCGCTACCGTTTTACTAAAAGTCGAAAGATAGACGACGTGATCCGGAGCGAGGGCGAGCAAGGGCGTTTCGTTGTGCGATGCGAGCGGTCCGTAGGGATCGTCTTCGATAATCGGAACGCCGGCTCGCCGCGCTATCGTGGCGAGACGATCGCGCCGATCGGAATTCATGGTGACGTTCGTCGGATTGTGCATCGACGGCATCGTGTAGATAAAACGGGGACGACGCGTACGTAGAATCGCCTCGACGTGATCGACGCGCATGCCTTCGTCGTCGACCGGAATAGGGATCGCCCGCAACCCGCCGATTTGGAATATCTGCAAGGCTCCCGGATACGAAGGTGACTCAACGATAATTTCATCGCCCGCCTCGGCAAGGCTCTGAGAGACGATCGCGATTCCTTGCGTCGATCCGGTCAACACGATGACGTTCTTGGCCACGACGCTGCGTGCGCCGCGGGCGCGCATGCGTGCCGCAATCGCCTCGCGAAGCGGCTCGTATCCCTCCGAGTCGCCGTACGAAAGAATAAACCGCGGATCGCTCGCGACCCGCGCGAACGAGCCTGCAAGTTCGGCGAGCGGCGAAGGTTCGTCGGGAGCGACTCCCTGCACGAATGAGATGCGCCCGGGCTCCTGTTTTGCCGCGAGCTCGCCGAGTACCATCGGGAACTCACCGACCCGCCACGGCGGCAACGTCACCCACCAGGGGACGCTTGCTCCGCGCTCTCCTGCAGAGACCGCGCGCTTACGCGATGCCACCCGCGAACCGGAGCCGACGCGTTGGTCGAGCAAGCCGTCGGCGACGAGTTCGCGGTAGGCGCGCACGACGGTACTGCGATTGATCTCCAGGCGCTCGGCCATCGCGCGCTCGGGGGGTAAACGCGTCGATTCAGGAAGCGAACCGGAGAGAATCGCCTCCCGCAAACCCTCGTACAGCTGACGGTAGAGCGGAACGATCGACTCGCGGTCGAGTTGGAGGGGGAGGTTGGGCGCACCAATCTTGCTCATGGATGGATCCAATTGGACCACGGAGGCCCACCGCCTTCCGCGGCGGAATAATTGGTGGTTACCAACCCTCATCCACGCCTGCGCGTAAGGAGTCTTTTCGTGGCCGAACATCAGGTCGATGCCGTCGTCATCGGTGCGGGCCCCGGCGGTTATCATGCCGCCATCCGGCTCGGCCAACTTGGGAAATCCGTCATCTGCGTCGATCGCGACGAGGTCGGTGGAGTCTGCCTGAATTGGGGCTGCATCCCTACGAAAGCGCTGCTGCATGTCGGCGAAGTGATTCGTCACATCGAACATGCCGAAGCGGTCGGATTAAAAGTTCCCAAAGCAACGGTGGATCGCGCCGGCGTCGAAAAATTCAAGAACGACGTCGTCGCATCGAACGTCGGAGGCGTAAAGACGCTCTTCAAAGCGAACAACGTACAGTTCATGTACGGTGAAGCGTCGTTCGTCTCTCCGAACGAAATCGCGCTGAAAGGCAAAGATGGAAGCAACGAACGTATTCGCGCCGCGCATGTGGTGATCGCGACGGGTTCGGCGCCGATCGATATCAAAGCGTGGCCGCGCGACGGCAAACGCATCATCAACTCCGACGACGCCGTTTCCATCAAGCAGATCCCCAAGACCATGCTCGTCATCGGCGGCGGCGTTATCGGCTTAGAGTTCGCGACGGTCTACACGCGCATGGGCGCGCAGGTTCTTGTCGTTGAGGCATTGCCGCAGATTCTGACCGGCAGCGATATCGAGATTTCAAAGACGCTCGGGCGTATCCTCAAAAAACAGGGCGTCGAGATCATGCTCGACACGAAGGTTGCCGCGCTCGAAGCGACGGCAAAGGGCGTCAAGGCGACGATCTCCGGAGCGGGCACCGGCGGCAAAGATGAGACGCGCGAATTCGAGATGGCGCTTGTTGCCGTCGGGCGCCGCCCCGTCACCGATGCGCTCAATCTCGCCGCGGCTGGGCTCGCCGTCGACGAGAAAGGCTTCCTCGCCGTCGATGCCCGCATGCGCACGAAAGTCGCGCATATCTATGCAATCGGCGACGTCACCGGGCAACCGCTGCTCGCTCATCGCGCGATGAAGCAAGGTGTTGTAGCGGCCGAAGTCATCGGCGGCGATACGAGTGCGGCGTTCGATCCGATCGCGATTCCTAATTGCGTCTACACCGATCCCGAAGTCGCAACCGTCGGGCTCTCCGAGGAAGAGGCAAAAGCGAAGGGCTACGAAGTGCGTATCGGCAAGTTCCCGCTCGCCGCGAGCGGGCGCGCGCGCACGATGAACGAGAGCGACGGCGTCATCAAACTCGTCGGCGATGCAAAGACCGATATGCTGCTCGGCATGCATATCATCGCTCCGCAGGCCGAATCGCTCATCGGCGAGGGCGTGATCGCCCTGGAGATGGGGGCGACGCTCGAGGATATCGGGCTCTCGATCCATCCGCATCCCACGCTCACCGAAGGCATCATGGATGCGGCCGAAGCCGCGCACGGAAAGGCGATTCACATCGTCAATCCCAAGCCGAAGGCGCCGGTCGGAGCCGCAAAATAGAACGCTTTTCGGGAACGGCGCAGATCCTCGAATTGGGTCTGCGCCCGTACCGCGAGGTCTGGGATATCCAGCACCGTTTGCACGAGGGCGTCCGTGCCGGCGACGAGCCTGAGACCTGGATATTCGTCGAACACACGCCGACGATCACGCTTGGCCGGAACGCCAAACGCGAAAACGTTTTGCTCTCCCCCGAGGTGCTCGCCGCTCGCGGCATCGATATCGTAGAAATCGAACGCGGCGGGGACGTCACGTATCACGGCCCCGGGCAACTTGTCGTTTATCCGATTCGCAAGCTCGAACGCTTCCGTGAAGTCGTGCCGTTGGTTCGTTCGCTGGAAACTGCCGTTATCGCGACCTGTGCCGACTTCGGCATCGTCGCCGAGCGCTGGAGCGAACACGCCGGCGTCTGGGTCGGGCGCAACCAAATATGTGCGATCGGGCTCGCGGTTCAAAAGATGGTTTCGATGCACGG